>JAHEML010000008.1:7661-15555 GCA_024643705.1 Caldilineaceae bacterium
TCCCTCACACCAGCCAGCTTGCTTTTTAGCACGCCGGTCAAATACTTTCCTACGCCGCCCTCGTTGGGTGCGTACAAGACGGTTTTCGGGAATCCTCTCTTTTTGCGGTCACTGCTGAACTCGGCATTTGTGGCGGGCACGACTGTCATTCTTTCCCTGATTGTCGGTTCGTTGGGAGCCTATGCGCTGGGCCGATTGCAGTTTCGTGGCAAAGCCCTGGTTCGCTATACCATCCTCTCAATGACCATGTTCCCGGCCATTGCCATTCTGGGTTCCCTCTTTACAATGGTACGTGCTCTGGGCATCTACAACACACCTTGGGCGCTTATTCTAACTTATTTGACATTCTCACTGCCCTTTACCGTTTGGGTGTTGAGCAACTTCTTCCAAAGCCTCCCCCTGGAGTTGGAACAAGCTGCTTATGTAGACGGCGCCACTACGTTCCAGACATTCTACCTGATTCTCTTACCACTGACAGCCCCAGGACTGGTGACGACAGGTCTGCTGGCTTTCATCTCGGCTTGGAATGAATTCCTCTACGCGCTGACATTCACCGTCAGCCTGGAGAAGCGTACAGTCCCGGTTGCAATTGCCCTCTTCCAGGGCGAGCAACAGTTTGAGATTCCCTGGGGCGACATTATGGCCGCGGCTGTGGTGGTCACGGTTCCGCTGGTGATTCTGGTTCTCGTCTTCCAGCAGCGGTTGATCGAAGGGTTGACCGCGGGTGCTGTGAAGGGGTAAGAAGAGGTTCGGTTTTTTCGGAAGAAGTTGCGAACCTTTGTCCAGCAAAAAATAGACGTGAAACGTGAGAGCAGACGACACTCTCACGTTTCACGTCTATTTTGTTCAATATCCTGTCCACATGGGTGGCGCACTCACGTTGACGTCGTGCTAGGCTATGGTATACTTTCATCAGTATTGAATCGTCAACTGTGAATTATTTCTGCCGATTTCATGGCAAATAGCATACGAAAAACGAGTTAAATATGACCCATTCCGCCGAATATATCCCATCGATTCCAGACAGTTTGGCAAAGGCAAAGCCCAAGAACGGTAATCTCAAGTTTGTCCTGGGTGGTGTTGTTATGCTGGCCTTGGTTGTGGTGCTGATCGTCTATTCCACCGCCTCTACCGGAGCCTATTACCTGACCGTGGCCGAAACCCTGGAGCGTGCTCCCACCCTGACAGGCCAACGGGTACGGGTGAGTGGTACGGTTGTGGATGGCAGCGAAGATTGGCGACCCCAGGAGATGACCCTGCGCTTTGCCGTGGCCGACGAAAGCAGCCACGAGCAGCTCACTATCGTCTTCTATGGCCCTCGGCCCGACAATTTTCAGCGAGCGGCTGCGGCCATTGTTGAGGGCGAGCTAATGAGCGATGGCTCTTTCCAGGCCGACACCCTTCTACTCAAGTGTCCCAGCCGCTACGAGGAAGAGCCAGAAGAGATCTTTGTCCAGTCCACCCGCTAACAGCAAGCAGGACGGTATCTGTAACCAGTGAAGGCCGGTCGTCGCATGAAACCGACCGGCCTTTTTTTGCCCATCAAACCCGAAACCCCTCTTCTTTTCACAAGAGCGTGCCGAATGACATCTCTCCTATCCCCCCGCCGTATCCTTTTCCTGACGCTCTCCCTTCTGGCGCTTGTGTTGCTGCCTGGCCTGCTACGGGCCGAGACGACACCTGCGCCCGTGGGCCAGGAGCCTTCGCCGCCTTTCGACATTGCGCAAGTCCCGGCGCCCACAATACCCCCCAACGCCCGCTCGGGGCGTGGGCTTTTTGCCGAGAATTGTGCAGCATGCCATGGCGAAACAGGCCGAGGGGATGGACCCACCGCGGCCAGTCTACCCGGCCCACCCACGGCATTTGCTGATCCAAACGCCATTTGGGAGCGCAGCCCCGCCGAGCTGTTCCACACAGCCAAATTCGGGCGCATCGAAAAGCTCATGCCGCCCTGGGGCAACCGTTTATCAGACGACCAGATTTGGAATGCAGTGGCGTATGCCTGGGACCTGCACACAGACCAACTTTCCGTCGAGGCAGGTGGGCTGCTCTATGCGGGCGCGTGTGCCGAGTGTCACGGCGACACGGGCGCAGGCGATGGGCCAAGCGGTGCAGACGTGCTTTCCAATTTCAGCGATGGCCGCTATGCCATGGGGATCAGCCAGGCGGCTTGGTTGACAGGGTGGCAGGCAGCCCACCCAGAGGCAGGCGCAGCTTTCACCGACGATCAGCGGCGCAACGTGCTGGAATTTATCCGCACCTTTTCCATTGCACCAGCTTGGGCATCGGCCTATACACCGGGCAACGGTGTTTTGAACGGGCAAGTGGTGCAAGGCAGTGCTGGCGGCGGCTCGGTGGAAGGGATCGAGGTGGTGCTGGAAGGCTTCGTTGACTTCGAGCCGGTGGTCTCCTTTACCACAACCGTGGGCGCAGATGGCGGCTTTTCCTTTGTGAACCTGGCAACCGACCCCAATGTAGTCTATTTTGCTTCGTCTATCCTGGAAGGCATCAGCTACAGTAGCCCCATTCTGATGTTTGGCGAAGGGCAGACCAGCCTGGATACGACAGTCAGCGTCTATGAACCGACCGACGACGAGAGTGGTATCACTATCGAGCGGGCACACTGGATTGTCGATCCCCAGCCCGGCGCACTGATTGTTGGGCAGATTTATGCCTACAGCAACAATCTGGACAAAGCCTTCACTGGGCGCACGGTAGAGGGTGTCGATCTGCCGGTGACAGTTGCGATCTCCCTGCCCCCTGCAGCCGTGGAGATCACGTTTGAAAATGGCGAATTAGGTGGACGCTTTCAACAGGTGGGCCACACCATCTACGACACAGCCCCGGTTGTGCCTGGGGTTGGCACGCGCCAGATTGTTGTGCGCTATGCGTTGCCCTTCGATGGCACGTCAACCGAATTCTCTGGCGCAGTCCCCTACCCTGCCGCCAGCTTCAATTTGCTGATTGCAGAATTGCAGGGGATGACAGCCGAAGTAACTGGTTTGGACAGCGTCGGCTCCCAGGATATTCAGGGGAATGTCTACCAAATGTGGCAGAGCCAGAATGTCACGCCAGACCAAACGGTGACAGCACAGCTTTCCGGACTACTGGCAGCGGGCGATCTGGACCCGCGAGCAGCTCAAGCCGCTGATGGAACCCAGAGTCCCATTGGGTCGGCCCGTGTGCCACAGTTGGAAGGGTGGACGCCCTGGACGTTGGGCGGCGTGCTGGCCCTGGCCCTGGCGGGAATCATCGTGTGGGTCTGGCAGACGCGCCTGATCCAACCCGACAACCAACGAGCATCCATGCAGAGTCAACGTGCCGATCTGCTGCAACGCATCGCCAAATTAGACGATCTTCACGCTGTGGGCGAAATCGACGATCAAAGCTGGCAGCAGCAGCGGTCGCGCCTGAAAGCCGAGTTATTGACCGTCGCGCTTAAATTAAGCGAGTAGAGAAGGATAGGGGATAGGGGATTGACACTACCCTTATCTCCTATCCCCATTTTTGCCGTTCCCCCCGTTTCACACCAACACATTCACCCCACATCGACAGCCCCCTTCCTAGTCAGTTGACTGGTGCTAGCCACCGCATAACACAATACACTAGACCATAGCCACCTCTTCATCCGGGTTGTTCATGTGCCGATTCTGGATGTCACACATTGGTGGATGTCACACATTGGTATGGGAGGGACGTATGAAGGGTCTAGTGATGGTAGTGTCCATAGTAGCCGCGCTGGTGCTTTTGACTGCGTGTGGCGGTGCGGCTGGTCCAGTTGGCCCAGCTGGCCCGGTCGGAGCACCCGGCCCCCAAGGCCCAGAAGGGGTAGCGGGTCCTCCCGGTCCAGTTGGCGCGCCAGGAGCCCAAGGCGAAACAGGGCCAGCTGGTGTGGCCTATAGTCCACCCATCTATGTCGGTTCGGACGCCTGCCAGGAGTGTCACGAGGATCTCTACACTGCCTATCTGGGTACAGGCCATGCCCATCCGCTGAACAAAGTGGTCGACGGCCAGGCCCCCACCTACCCCTTCTCCGAAGTACCCAACCCACCCGAAGGCTACACCTGGGACGATATTCTGTACGTCGTCGGTGGTTATGGCTGGAAAGCCAACTTTATTGACAAAGAGGGGTATATCATTACCGGCACAGCACAGTACAATCTGCCTAACAAGAGCCTAAAACTGGGCGACGACTGGGTGGCCTATCATGCCGGTGAAGAGAAACCCTACGACTGCGGCTCTTGCCACACCACCGGCTACCGGCCCGAAGGCCATCAGGACAATCTGCCGGGGCTGATTGGAACCTGGGCCGAAGACGGGGTTGGTTGCGAAGAGTGCCACGGAGCAGGTGAGCATCATGTCAACGATCCCTATCTGGCACGGATGATCATCGATCGAGACTCGGAGCGCTGCGGCTCTTGTCACAGCCAGGGCAACGGGACAGAAATTGCAGCCAGCGATGGTTTTGTTCACAACTACCAACAATACACAGAATTAATTTCATCGAAGAAACGTGTGATGGATTGTATCGACTGTCACAACCCCCACGAGACGGTCAAATATGCGTCCAGGGGAGAGAGCATCAAAACAGAGTGCGAGAGTTGCCACTTTGACAATGCCGAATATCAGAAGATCAACGACCGTCGCCACGCCACCTGCACCGATTGCCACATGCCTTTGCTCGCAATGAGCGCGCTGGCTGATCCGGCCAAATTTACAGGCGATGTGCATACACATCTGATGGCAATCAATCCGATGGCAGAATCCCAGTTTAACAAAGACGGCACGTCATCCATGCCCTATCTGGCTCTGGACTCGTCCTGCCGGGGTTGCCATTATGATGGCGGCAGAGGCGCAGAATTGACTGACGACGAATTGCAGGCAGCAGCCCTAGGCTTCCATGATCGGGATTTGGCTGGCAGCCTGAACAAGAAACGGTAGAGACTGTTCGTCGATATTCCCACCAACCCTGGCCTGTGTATTACCGATAGCCATTGACAGATCGGATGAATGATGGCGAGACAAAGCTTCCGCAGCTTCAAAATAATCGGATGGAGTCTGTCGCTCCTGGTCGCGCTGGTTTTTATGGGTGCAACCAGTGGTTCGATCGCCTACGCCGACCCCCCCCCGTCGGATGGGGCGTGTGTGGGCTGCCATAGTGACAATCAACGCACCCTCACCCTCTCTTCCGGCGAAGAGTTGCCGCTCTTGGCATTGCCGGAGGAATTAGCCGCCTCCCCCCACAACAGCGGTGGGTCCCATTCCCGCAGTGGGGAGCCGCCGATTAGCTGTACCAGTTGCCATTTGGGGCCAACCCGTTATCGCTACCCCCACCCGGCCACGCCCGCCCACAGCCTGGACGAATACACGGCCTTGGCCGCCGAAACCTGCCAAGAGTGCCACGTCTACCACAACCCTTTGCACAGAAATGCAGAGGATGAAACAGCAGCAGATGCTGCCGAGGCCGATTTGCCCAACTGCGTCGATTGCCACGGCAGCCACACCGTCTCCAGCAAGGAGCAAATTGCCGAAACAATGCCCGCCAACTGTGTCGACTGCCATAGGGATCAAACGAACGATTGGGCAGCAGAGCTACTTGCACCCCGATCTGGTTTGGGCCAAGGTGCGAGCGGATATGTGGGCAGTCGCCGCTGCTTGGGCTGCCACACCGACAACTATTTGGGCTGGGCAGAGACACTGCACGCCAAAACAATCCACAATGTCAATGCGACGCCAGAGTCGGTTCTCGCCGATTTCGATCAAGCTGAGCTGCCCTTTGGCCTGGCAGATGTAGCCTATGTTATCGGCGAAAGGTGGCAGCAGCGCTTTATCACCGAAACAGTGGAAGGTGATCTGCTGGTGCTACCTGGCCAGTGGAATATCGCTACTCAGGAATGGGTGGTTGATCACCGGGCCGAAGGCGAGACAGTTAATTGGCGCACCGAATGCAGCTTTTGTCATGTGACAGGTCTGGATTCGGCGGCATGGGAATTCCAGGAGTTTGGGATTGGTTGCGAGGATTGTCACGGGCCGGGCGAAGCCCACGCCGACAACCCGAAAGAGTCGGCTGTGTTCAGCCAGCCCGATGATCAAGTCTGTGGTGCGTGCCACAGCCGGGGCGTTTCGCCCCAGGGTCACCCATTCCCAGCCAGCTACCAACCTGGCGACACCCTGACAGATCACTTCACCTTCACCGTCGACGATAGCACCCGCTGGCCGGACGGCAGCGCCAAAATTCACAACCAACAATACACAGATTGGATAGCAAGCGACAAGATGGGTGGAGCGAATGACCAACCCCTTTCTTGCATGACCTGTCATACGGCACACAATGCGGGCCAGGGGCCATCCCAGACTGTCCTGCCGACCAATGAGCTGTGTAGCGGTTGCCATGCAGAAAAGACGACTCTGGCCCGCCACATTCCCTATCACCAACTGGCAATCACCAAGCGGGACTTCGCCTGCAACGACTGCCATATGCCCCTGATGGCAACATCGGCGGTCGCCTACGACATTCACAACCACACCTTCCAACAGCCCAATCCACAGGGAAGCATCGAACACGGCGGGGTGGAATTCATGCCCAATGCCTGCAATCAGTGCCATAAAGATCGAGCCGAAACGCCAGAATGGGCACTGGAGACGATCAATTGGGCACTGGAGAACTACTCAATTGTACGTACAGAATACATCTTTGAGCCAGGACCTACCCCCGAATCGCCTCCGGTTCCCACACCGCTGCCCTCGGCAGGCGAACGCCACGAAGTGAAGGCATATGTGGACTACGCCTATGTGCGTCCAATCTTTTTTGCTGGGCTAGGTGTGGTTGGACTGGTTTTGCTGCTATTCGCTGCTCGTTGGTTCTGGTCCAGGAGGGCATCTGATGCTCGATAGAGTCAATCGGTTTATCACCCCAGAGCGTTCGTCGCCCCTCTGGCTGCGGCTGATGCCTTATGCCACAGTCGTTTTTGCCGGGCTGGTGGTCTTTGCTCTAGCTGGTGCTGGGTGGGAATATACAAACCGTTCCGCATTCTGCGGCGTAACCTGCCACACCATGCCGCCCCAGTATGAATCGTGGCAGGCATCTGTGCATTCCCGTGTCAATTGCGTGGATTGTCACATTGGGCGGGACTACATTGCTACCCAGTTTTCGCGCAAAGCCCAGGACATCAGCCACGTGGTCTATTTTATTGGGGCCAACTACGAAGTGCCGATCTATTCGAAAAAATTGCGCCCGGCCTCCCAAGTGTGCGAGCGCTGCCACAGCCCAGAAAAGTTCTCCGACGACAGCCTGAGAGAGTTCAAACGCTACGATGCGGAAAAGAACAACGAACTTTCTGTCATGTATATGGCCTTCAAAACCGGCGGCGGAACCCAACGTGAAGGCCAGGGCAAAGGCATTCACTGGCATATCGAAAACCAGGTGGAATATATCGCCACTGACGATCCTCATCTGGAACAGGAGATCCCCTGGGTGCGGGTCACCTACGCAGACAGCGACACCAGCGAAGTTTTCACCGACATCGAAGCCAATCTGCCAGCGAATTTTGCCGAGGCGAACCAGGGCAGCATCAAAACAATGGACTGCATGACCTGCCACAACAGGGATTCTCACCCCTTCCCCTCGCCGGATGATGCATTGGACGATGCGCTGGCACGTGGGATCATTTCTCCGGATATCCCTTACATCAAGAAGTATGCGGTAGCGGTGATGGAGCGAGGTTATCCCAATATAGACGAAGCCCGGATCGCCATCCAGGGGCTGAACGCCTACTATCAGACTAACTGGCCCGATTACTATGCCAAACATTCGGAGACAGTCACGGCAGCCACGGGTGAACTCGTAGCCCTATACGAACAAATGTTTTACCCAGACATGGATGTGACATGGGAA
>JAHEML010000469.1 GCA_024643705.1 Caldilineaceae bacterium
CCCCAGAGCCAAAGCGCCACTGAAAGACGCTGCTGCAATAGTTGCCCGTGCGCTGTTCAGCCTCTTCGATGCGATCCATCTCGGCCAGGGACGCGCAGAGAGGTTTTTCGCATAGCACCCATGCGCCGGATTCCAACGCCTGCACAGCTTGCTCGGCGTGGAAGCTGGGTGGTGTGGCAATGTGTACAATCGCTGGTTTTTCTCGCTCCAGCATTTCGGCCAGATCGGTGTAGGGGCGGGGGATTTCGTTGGTTTCGCAAAAGGCCGAAACCCGTTCGGCGTCGATGTCCATGGCTGCCACCAGGTGAACCCGGTCGGCATTGGAGCGGCTGGCATTGACATGGGCGCGGGCGATGCCACCCGTGCCGATGATGACTGCTGAAAGAGGGGTTGTCATTGCTGTGCCTCCTGTGGGAATGTTATCGATTTCTTGATGGACCTTGTCAATTTCTGCCTTCGGCCAAGTCTCGACCCTGCACCAGGGCGGCCATTTTGCGGTCGGCTACCGAACGGGGCAGCATCCAAAAGCCGCAATCCGGGTGAACCCACTTGACCCGCTCTGGGCCAAGCACGGTCACCGCATTCTCGATCCGGCGGGCCACGGTGTCGGGGGATTCGACCTCGTTCTCCTTGATGTCGATCACGCCCACGCCCAGGGCAATCTCTGGTCGAAGCTCGCGGAAGAGGGGCAATTCGTCGTAGCCCCGACGGGCAAACTCCAATACAAGGTGATCGACATGCAGGTTGTTGAGAAAAGGGAGAAGGGCTTCCCAAAAGCCGCTCTGGATGGATTGACCGCCGTAGTTGCCGAAGCAGAGGTGCAGCCCCCGTTCGCCCTGGATCGCATCCAATACAATGTTGATCGGTTCGTGTGCCCAGCTTGCATCTTGGGGGTGACCGGTCAAGTTGGCTTCGTCCACCTGGATCACCGGTGCGTCGATCTGGGCCACTTGTCCGGCCAAAACCCGTGCCAACTCCATGGTGAGGACGCGCAGGTCGCCATAGTGATCGTCCAGCAGAGTCTTGGCGAGCATGTAAGGGGATGTGAGGGTGAACTTCTGGGGTATAGCGCTCAATGGCTTTACCCGCTCCCAGGCCGAGGGCAGATCGAGAGTTCCGGGATGCAGCGGCCCATCTACCGCGGCCGCAGGTTGGGTGCGAAAGCCCATTCCTTGCTGGCGGCGAAAACGCTCGATGTCGGCCCGGCTCAAATCGGCGCGCACCCCGCTCAGCGGGCGCACAAAATACTCGATCATCCCATTGGTTTCCGGGTGGTTCACATCAAAACGGGAGAGTTCACCGTCAGCGATGAGGTCCAGCCCTGCCAGTTCCTGGGTTTTGAGGACAACAAGGATGGCATCACGCAGGTTGGGTGTGGTGGGGTAGGCGGCCAGCCATGCGGGGATAGGATAGCTGCCGACGACGGTTGTGCGGATGGTGGGGGAAGACACGTGGGCAGCTCCTTTGGATTTAGGTGGTCGGGTGGATGAAACGTGAAACGTGAGATCACATGTCGATCTCACGTTTCACGTTTCATCAGTTGGCTGATTGTGGGCTAGGCGCTTTCCATACATCCTGTCTCTGTCATGACCTCTCTCAACCTCTGCACAGCGTAGGCCATACCACTGGGGCCGCTGAATCCGCTGCTGTGGCCGGCCATAGCCAGATGTGGCTCCAGGGCCAACATGCCCTGGTAGCCCGAAGCCTTGAGCCGGGAAAGGAGGTCGGCAACCTGACCGTCGCCCTCGCCTGCGGCCTTGACTTGGCCGTCCAGGGTGGCGTCCTTGATGTGGACATAGCCCGTGCGGGGGCTGAGTAGGGGCCAGCCGTCAACGGTCACGTTGGCCTCGCCCACCTGGACAAAGTTGGCCGGGTCCCAGGCGAAGGTGAGGTGGGGGTTGTCGATGGCCTGCAAAATGCGGTGGCAACGATCGACTGTATCGCCCACGATGCCCTTTTCGTTTTCCAGCAAGAGGAGCAGGTCGAGTTGCTCGGCTTCATCGGCCAGCCGCGAAAGCGAATCGATGGCAGGTTGAACGTACTGATCGTAGCCAGCGTTGCTGCTGGTGTCGGGGGGATAGAACGAGAATATGCGGATGTTGCGGGTTCCCAGGGTACGTGCAATCTCGCCCAGCCGCCGGAGGTTGGCGACCTCGTTTTCGATGGGATCAAGCAAGGGCGATTTGCCAACCGGGCTGCCCAGGGCACTCACTTGCACCCCGTGTTCTGCCAGACTGACTTGCGCACGCTGCAGATGCTCGTCATTCATGCGCAAGACGTTGACACCCCAGGCCGCGCGCAATTCCAGGTAGCCAATCTGTAATTGGTTCAGCACAACCAATTGCTCGTCCAGGTCGGCGGCAATCTCGTCGCCAAACGCGCTGATTTTGAATGTGGCGTTGGTCATCAAAGACTCCTTTGGGGCAGGTGGTCAGGGGGGTTGTCGGTGGGTTGGTCTAGTCGGCTTCTGGCTCTGCATCCAGGCTAGAGGCTACTTGTCCGTCGCGCAGAAGCAGCACTTCGTCCACATATTCATCAACCAAGCTGTCGTGGGTCACCATGAGGAAAGTCATATGCCGTTCGCGGACGATGCTTTTGAAGAGTGTCAGAATTTCCCCGGCGGTTGTGCTGTCCAATTCTCCGGTCGGCTCGTCGGCCAGAATGAGCTTTGGCTCGTTGACCAGGGAGCGAGCAATTGCTACGCGCTGCTGCTGCCCGCCGGACATCTCGAAGGGGCGGTGATCCATCCAGGGTGTCAGACCAACCAGGTCCAGGGCATCAACCGAGCGTTTGTGTCGCTCTTTACCCTTCACCCCGGCAATGCGCAGAATCAGCTCCACATTTTCATAGGCCGACAGGCTGGGCATGAGGCCAAAAGATTGAAAGATGAAGCCTACTTGGGTGCGCCGCCATTCGGTCAGCTTGCGTTCGCTCCAGCCGCCGATCTCTTGGCCCAAAATGCGAATCTCCCCTTTGGATGGCTGGTCCAAGCCGCCGATACAGTTGAGCAGGGTCGTCTTGCCGCTGCCGGATCGCCCTTTAAGGGCAACGAAGCTGCCCTGCTCGATACGCAGGTTGACGCCCTGGAGCGCGGCTACTTCGAGGGAACCCAGGTGGTAGATGCGCCAGAGATCGGTAGTTTCGATGGCGGCCACGCCTGATGGGGCCTGTGGCTTCGGTGTCGGGTCGGCCAGGGTGGCCGGAGTAGTTTCAGAATTGCTCGACATAAGAGTTACTGTTCCTATTTCTTCTTCCGGCGGAGACGATCCCAGAGGCTACGACCACCCTCTTGGGCGCTGCGTTTGCGCTCGTCTTTGGCACGCTGTTGCGCGGCCAGTTCTGGCGCGTCCCGCTCTTCTGGTGCGGCGCGAATGAGGATGCCTTCGTCGGTGACATCGATGATGGCCCGGCCCTGGATGGCGAACTGCTCCAGAAATTCTCTGGGTACTTGCAGCCTGCCCGCGCTGTCTAACACAACCAGCTCTTCGTA
Source organism: Caldilineaceae bacterium (assembly GCA_024643705.1). GTDB lineage: Bacteria > Chloroflexota > Anaerolineae > Caldilineales > Caldilineaceae > JACQGT01. Next base: position 3,491 of record JAHEML010000469.1, read on the forward strand.
ATGCTCTTCCATCACCGGCTCGGGCGCGGGCTGGCCGTCCACCAGTTCTTGTTCGGTGCCGTTCACCTGCACCCGGGTAGATCGACGGGTTTCGCTGGCAAGCATCCCATCGCGGATGGCAACAACCCGCTCCACGTGGCGAGCAATGCCGGGATCGTGGCTCACAATCAGCGTTGTCAAGCCCAATTCATCGGTCAGCCGGTGGAATGTGCCGTAGATGATCTTGGCGGTGGCCGAGTCCACTTCGCCGGTTGGTTCGTCGGCCAGAAGCAGGCTGGGGTTGTTCGCCAACGAGACGGCGATTGCCACCCGCTGCTGTTCACCACCGGATAGCTCGGTCAGCCCATGTTTGGAACGCCCAAAGAGGCCCACCAATTCGAGGAGATATTCGGCCCGTTCGCGCTTGCCCTTGCCCGATGCGCCGGCCAGGGTCATAGGTAGCTCGACATTTTCCACTGCGTTGAGATAGGGAACCAGGTTGCGCGCGCTCTGCTGCCAGACAAAGCCGACTTCTTCCCGGCGGTAGCGGGTCAATTCGGCCTCCGACATGCGCAGGAGATCATGCTCGCCGGAGCGGATACGGCCCGCGGTGGGGCGGTCGAGACCACCCAGGAT
>JAHEML010000470.1 GCA_024643705.1 Caldilineaceae bacterium
GCTGGACGAAGCCGGTTGGGTGATGGGCGATGACGGTTATCGGATGGCAAAGGGCGCGGCCAATGCCGAGGACGGCACACGGCTGAGCCTGCAAATGGAAGGCTATACCAACTTCCAGCCTCTGGTGAAGTTGGAAGAAGCGATTGTGGAAATGTGGAAAGCTGTGGGCGTGGAAGCCGCTATTCAGAACGACGACTTCTCGATCATCTTCGGCTCGCTGGCCGATGGCGCGCCCCGCAAGACGGGCAATTTCGATATTCTGATCTACGATTCCAGCCTGCCCATCGATCCCCAGGCAACGGTTGCCGGTCTCTTCCACTCGTCTTCCATCCCATCGGCAGACAACCCCGCGGGGGCTAACTATTCCCGTTGGGTCAATGCGAATGCAGATGCCGCCATCGACGCCGCTGGCAGCACGGTGGATGTCCCCACCCGTCAGGCCGCCTACTGTGATCTGGCGAATCTCATCGACGCGGAACTGCCCCAACTCCATCTCTATCTCTTCACCGAGGGCTACGGCGCAACGGATAAGCTCAGCGGATATGCGGTGAGCATCTGGGGCAGCCTGACCTGGGATGTGCAGAATTGGAAGTTGGCACAGTAGAGCAGGTGTTTGTGATTCTCTGATCGGTTGACAAAACGAAACGTGAAGCGTGAAACGTGAGAAAGGTCGCTGCTCTCACGTTTCACGCTTTATGCTTCTTCTGCCAGGAACAATGTCTATGTCCCCTGTTTTACACACATCCTCCCTCTCCGCCGGATACGGCAAATTGCACATTCTTCACGATGTCTCTGTGGATGTGCAACAAGGCCAATACCTGGCGATCCTCGGCCCCAATGGCAGCGGCAAGTCCACCTTGCTCAAATCCATCTTCGGCCTGACCACCCACTTTGGCGGCGATATTCAATTCGAGGGGACATCCATTGTTGGCAAAGCCACCGAACAGATCGGCGGGCTGGGTATTGCCTATGTGCCCCAGCGGGAAAACGTCTTCACATCCATGACAGTACGCGAGAATCTTCTGCTGGCCTTGCGCCATCTCAGCCGTGCTGAAGCGGAAAAGGCATTGGCCGCAGCCTACGAACTTTTTCCCATTTTGGCAGATCGGGCGGCGCAAGGGGCTGGCCAGCTAAGTGGCGGCGAACGGCAGATGCTCGCCATCGCCATCGGCTGGCTCTCTCGTCCCCGGTTGATGCTCCTGGACGAACCCAGCGCGGGCCTGTCGCCCCTCTTTGTCATTGAGGTTTTCCGCACCCTGCGCACCCTCTGCGAGCAAGGTATTACCCTGGTTGTCGTCGAGCAGAACGCCCGTAGCCTTCTGCGCTGGTGCGATGCCGCTTACATTTTGCGCGAGGGCCGGGTCGTCTTTCATGGTACGTCGGCGCAAGTGCTGGCCGACGAAGAGACGATCAAGGGCTATCTGGGCATGGGCGGGGTTCGGCTGACATCGCGGAGCTAGCTCTGTGGAAAACAAAAATCCGCAGAGAGCCTAGGATGTACAGGAAAACCTGACCTCTATGCTCTCTGCGGATAGGCAACAGGTAGACTACCTGTCTGAATAGTCTGACGAACGGTTCCGTCTTCCCCTATCCAACAAATGTTAAACAGACGGGCATACTCGCGCCCACCGAATGGTTGGTGGGTGTCAGCGCGCCACTCTCCTGATCAATCGCAAAGACGAAGATGTCGTCCGTATCCTGGTTGGCGGCCAACAACCACCGGCCCGATGGATCAACCGCGAAATTACGCGGCGTACGCCCACCCGTCAACGTTTGACCCAAGCTGGTCAGCTCGCCGGTCGCCTGATCGATGGCATAGACGGCAATGCTATCGTGCCCCCGGTTGGAGCCATACAGGAAGCGGCCTGATGGGTGTACATGAACGTCGGCGCAGTGGCTGCTGCCTGTAAAATCGTCCGGCAGGGTGGACAGACGGCAGACATCCCGCAGACTGCCATCTGCGGCATTGAAAGCAAAGCCATTGACCGTCGAGTCCAGTTCGTTGATGGCATAGGCAAAGCGCTCATCCGGTGTGAAGGCAAAGTGACGGGGGCCAGAGCCAGCTGGGAGCCGTGCCCAGTTCTGGGCTTCGTTGGGGAGCAATTTCCCGTTTTCCAGGTCCATGCGATAGATCATCACCTTATCCATGCCCAGATCGCAGACATAGGCGTAGGTGTTCGTGGGGTCGATGGTAACAGAGTGGGCGTGGGGACCCTGTTGGCGGCGGGGATTGACGCTGGACCCCTCGTGTTGGATCATCTGGCTGGATGACCTGAGCCGACCATCTACGTCGATAGGCATGACAGCAACGCTGCCACTGCTGTAATTGGTCGAGATAACCACGTTGGCAGAGGCGTCAGCCGTCAGGTGGCAGGGCGCGCTGCCGTGGGTTGGCTGCTGGTTCAAAAAGGTCAGCGCGCCGGTGGTTTTGTCGATGGCAAAGGCGCTTACCTGGCCGCCCTCTTCCCCTAGTTCGTTGGCGGCATACAGGATGGGCTGGCTGGGGTGCAAGGCTAAAAAGGATGGGTTCGAGGCTTCGGCTGCCAAGGTGACTTCGCCGATCTGGCCGCTTTCGGTGTCGAAGCGGGCAACATAGATTCCCTGGCCGCCCCGCCGGGTGTAGGTTCCAATGTAGAGAAGTGGGGATGTGGTCATTGAGATGTCTCCAAGTCTGGTTGTGGTTGTGTGGGCAGATTGGGGTGAGGAATTCTTGTTTGGGGGTTGGGCAAACTTTGCTTTCTACCCTCTAGTTGTTACGTCTCATTTGTTTGGCTGCGAATGGATCGGATCAACCCAATAGACTTCTTCGGGTTCTTCCACGGCTGGGATGTCCAGATTCACAACGACTGGCTCCTGGTCGCTGCGCACAAGGACACAAGAAAGCGACTCCCCGGCCAGGGCATTGATCTCCTGGTGAGGCACATAAGGGGGCACAAAAATAAAGTCGCCTGGCCCGGCTTCGGCCACATATTCCAGCTTTTCGCCCCAACGCATACGCGCCCGCCCGCTCACCACATAGATCACACTTTCCAGTGCGCCATGGTGGTGTGGGGCTGTTTTGGCGTCGGGGTGGATGACAACCGTACCAGCCCAAAGCTTCTGGGCACCTGCTGTGGCCTGGGTGATGGCCGCAGCCCGGTTCATCCCCGGTGTCTGGGCGGTATTGGTGTCCATCTGGTCACCCCGCACCACACGTACCCCCTGGGTGCGCCAATCTGTCGAAGCGTTGTTGTCAGCCATCGAGCGTCTCCTGTTGCATTGTCGGTTGGTTATCATACAGCGAGCAGAAGCGGTTGTCCAGCGCCCGGAATATGGTCGGAATGGGAATGGGGCATTGAGGTTGAGGGTAGAGACGCAAAATTTTGCGTCTCTACCCTAGCGTCTAGCGCCAGGCCGTCTGTGATTGTGACGCTTCGTCTCCGACGCCATAGAGTCCTGCCGCGCCGTTCTCCGTCAGCATCACCTGTCGCCGCCCATTCCCGCCCAGTCGGGCCAACTCTTGACCATAACGCTGCACGCTGCCCAAATCAGCCAGACTCAGCCCATGCACCGTGCGCACAAAAGTCACCTGAAAGGGGTCGCCATTGGGCAGGCCCACCACCCGAAAATCCCGTAAAATCGATTCGGTGAGATCGCTCTGGGGGCTGCCGGAAACAGCCGCAAAATCTACCGTAATGCCGTGGGCCGCCAGTCGATCCGAAACATCATAATTAGCCGCTGGTTTGGCGTTGCTCCACAAAGATTCCAAATAGCGATAGACAGTGGTCTGAATGGAGCGATCCGCACCTGTCGATGTATCCACCTCCCTGGCCCGCACATCCCGCCAGAGCAGGTGCTCCAGGTTGTACTCCTCGGCCAGACGCCCTACAAGCAGCGAACGCACGGAGCGCTCGTTGGGGCTGGAGGTTGTCGTCACCGTCTGCTGCACCATCTCCCGAACCAGGCTGGAAAGGGATTGGGCCAACCCGTTGTCAGCCTGGGGTGCGGCAAGCAGTTGGGTCACCTGTCGCCGCCAAGCTGGTGCCGCCCACAAACCCGCCAAACGCTCCTCGCTGCGCCGCCCTTCTCTATCCTGTCGGCTGCGCAAATAACCCTGACAACG
>JAHEML010000471.1 GCA_024643705.1 Caldilineaceae bacterium
ATCGCTGCGCGCACACCCGTGCCTGTGGTGGCACAGGCAGAAGCGCAACACGCTATCCCCAATGTGCAATCCACCAGCCGCATCCGCCGCCTGATTGCCCAGCGCATGGCCGACAGCGCGCACACCACGGCAGCCGTCACCCTGACCACCGAAGCCAATGCCACAGCCTTCGTGGCCCTGCGCGAGCAACTCAAAGCCACCTTTGGCCCGCGCAATCTGCCCATTCCCAGCTACAACGACCTGCTCATCAAACTGTGTGCGGTGGCTTTGCAGGCCCACCCCCATCTCAATGCGACTTGGAACGAGACAGAGATTCTTGTGCACGAGGACGTTCATGTGGGGCTAGCGGTGGATACGGCAGAAGGATTGCTCGTCCCGGTGGTGCGGGATGCCCATCTGAAAGGCGTGCGCCAGATTGCCGCCGATACCCACGCTCTGGTGGAAAAAGTTCAGACCCACCGCATTGGCCCGGATGACTTGCAGGGTGGCACGTTCACCATCACCAACTTGGGAATGTACAATATCGACGCCTTCACGCCGATTATCAACCTGCCCCAGTGTGCGATCCTGGGCGTGGGGCGTATCGTCGCCAAACCAGTGATCGTGAACGATGCAGTGGTTCCAGGCAAAACTGTGGCCCTCAGCCTCACATTCGATCACCGGGTGGTGGACGGCGCACCCGCGGCCCGCTTCCTCGACGCCATTCGGGAATTTGTGGAAGAACCGGCGTTGTGGCTGGTGGGGTGAGCGTTGGAGCGGCAGAGCGTTTGACGCTACTTATTGGAGAATTTTCATATGACGGCCACCAATCAAGAATTAGACCAGGCCCGCCACTCGCTGGCCGCCGCGGGCTGCGATGTGGTGCTGCTCTCGTCCCTGGCGAATGTGACCTATGTAAGCGGCTACGAAGTGCCTGTGCCTGTGGGCGCACACGCGGAGATGGCCTATGGGCCAGACCTTGCCTTGTGCGTTGTGGGCGACGAGGGCAGTTGGATGATCGTCCCCGCGGGGGCAGCGGCTGGTGCCCAGAGCGCGTCGCGGCTGGATGGGGTGATTCCCTTCGATGGTTTCGACAGCTTCAACCCCACCGATTCCCACGTTTCCTATGTGGCGAGTGTGCGGCGCGGGTTGGTCGACGCCGGGTTTGCCAATGTCCGTGCCACGCTGGGGGTGGAACATCGCTATTTGCCCTTTGCTGTGAGCGCAATGCTGGCAGACGAATTCCCCCGGCTGGGGTTGATGGATGTGGGTGATGCCATGCAGCAGGCCCGGCTGATCAAAACGGAACGTGAGATTGCCCTCTTGCGCCGGGCCAGCCACGTGGCCGATGTGGGCCACCGTACCCTGGCCGAGCTAGCCCAGACAGCAGGGCAGACTGAATTTGATATGTGGAAGGAGATCACGGCGCGGATGTTTGCCGCCGCGGGCCGTGACGTGCCGGTGACCGGCGAACTGGTCACCGGGCCGCGTACGACAACCGTGGAGTATCCCAACGGGCCGCGGGCGCGGGTAACAGAGCCAGGTGACGCCGCGCTGATGGACATTAGCCAGCGGGTTGGCGGCTATTGGTCCGACTGCACAAACACCCACGTCATTGGCGGGGTGGAGCCGACAGCCGAACAGCGGCGCTACGCCAAAGCATCCCAGGCCGCGTGCGAGGCGGCCATAGATGCCCTGCGTCCCGGCAATCTGGCGTCGGATGCCTGGGCCGCGGCGGAGGCGGCTTTCCGTTCCTTTGGCCTGGAGCCAGCCCACTACGCCGGCCACCAGATCGGTGTGGTGGTCAACGAATTGCCCCGGCTGGTGGCCTATGATCACACGCCCATCCAGGCAGGCATGGTCTTTTCGGTAGAGCCGGGCGTCTACCAGGGGCCGGGCGGCACCTTTGGCGCACGTTCGGAAAAGATGGCGCTGGTCACCCCAACCGGGCCGGAGATTCTGTCAGATTTTGAATGGGGGATTCGGTAAGCGATTTTGGCTTTGCATGATGAAACGGTAGACTATCAAGACCATCGTCACGCACACAGGATAGTCTCATGTCCAGAGAAAGCCAGCGCTTCCCCATTCTTCGCTCCCCCTTTGTGAAATGGCTGCTGATTGCTGCCATTTCACTGGCTATTTCGGCCTGTGGCTTGCCCACCGCGACTCCGCCAGCATCAACGGTGATTTCCCCGGCAGCAGCTACGGCTGAACCCACCACAAAACCCACCCCCATCCCCCCTGCCACACCTGTGCCAGCCGCAACCGTTGCTGTGGACACGACAACCGATACGACAACCGATGCAACAGACGCCACGGATGCCACGGATGCGCTGCCCTCCATTTTCGCCGATAGCCTGGGCATTGTCGTTCAATCGGATGGCCGGGAATGGCAGGGAGTGGGTGTACTACCAATTGCACCCCAGTTGTGGACCGTCTACACCACCGGATTTCGCTCCTTCGATCCCATCAAAAACCACGCGATTGCTATCTACACCACGAGGGATGGTGCTTGGGTTCAACTGAGCCAGGTTGAACTGGAATGCGCCGATTATGTGGGCGATGAATCGGTGCAGCAGGTGGCGCTGGATCAAGCTTCGCTCTGGCTGCAAGTGGACACGGGCGCGGGCGCGCACAGTGGCTGCTTCGATCTGCTGCGCTGGGATGGCACGGCTCTGACGATTGCGGTTAGCGGTTTCAATAGCAGCCCCGGCGCGGGCGATGTGCGGGATGTGGACGGAGACGGTCATCCGGAGGTGGTGTTGGATGCCACCGATCCCTACGTTTTCTGCTACGCCTGCGGGCTGCGTCTGTTCGGTCTCTCGATTTTGCGCTGGGACGGTGCCAACCTGCTTCCGGTGGCGCTGACCACCCTGCCCGACGACACGGTGGCTGATCTGCGCCAGGCCAACAACCGCGCCGTAGAATTGGCCGAAGCCAGCCTCTTGCCCGCTGCCATTCCGTTGATTGACGAAGCCCTGAGCTACGCGCCCAGCGACGAGCGGGTCTACTGGAACCATCAACTCATCCACGCCCTGGCCGCGGGTCGCAAGAGCTACGCCGACTCGTCGCCTTTTCCCGCTCTCAGTTGGGTGTTCTATGGGGATTGGGCCATGGCCCAGGCAGCGCTGGAAGAATTCACCCCTGCCCAACTCTTCGATCCCCAGATGGCAGCTTTGCGCGCGACAGCCGCTGCTAATTGGGAAGATACCCTGGCCGATTGGATTCTCCAATTCTCCCAGCCTGTTTTGGATGCCCAACCCGATCTGGCCCCCGCCTGGTTCTTGCAGGGGTGGGCACGCTTTCTGAAAGCACCTGGCGATCCGGCTGCGATCTCTGATGTGGAGCAGGCGGCCAAGCTCGCGCCAGACGACGCGTTCTATCGCCGTAGCCTGGATCAATTGAGCGGGCGGGGCATCAGCCAGCCCGCCTTGCCAGATATTCCCACACCAACCGCGGTTGAAACCGTTCGTTTCCCTGCTGGCGCAACCGTGTATGCCATGGCCGTGAACCTGGGCGACGGCTCTGTGCGGGGCTACCGGCTGGGCATTGGTACAGGCCAGAGCCTCTTTGTCACCGCGTCGGGTACGGCCCGCTTCTGGCTGGTGGATGCAGCCAACCGCGCCATCCCTTCCACCGGCGACGGCGGGGCCATTCGTTTTGACATCCTCGCTACCGGAAATTACACCCTGATCGTCCAGGGCAGCGGGTTGGCCGATGTGCTGCTATCAATTCCGCCGCTCTCTGGGCCGGAGACACCAGCACCGGTCAGCAGTGAACGGGTGCGCTTTGCGGCGGGTGCAACATCGACCACTCTGGAACCCACATTGATCCCGGATACGCCGTTCGGCTTTGTCTTGGGCATAGGCGCGGGCCAGCGGCTTTTGGTGGCAAGCCCCACAGGCAACGTGAATTTCTGGCTGCTGGACCCAGACGACAAAACCGTCTCGCCCCTGGTGCGCGCCGACCGCCGGGCCGAATTCGCCATCCCGCGCACGGGTGACTATACCTTGGTGGTGGCTGGCAGCGGGCCAGTGAAAGTGCTGGTGGAGATTCCGCCGCAGTAGAGAATGGGCTGACAATCAACCTTTCTTTGCATCTCTGCTCCTTTGCATCTTTG
>JAHEML010000472.1 GCA_024643705.1 Caldilineaceae bacterium
CTTTCGCTGGTCTGGGCCGGAACGGTGTGGCAAAGCCGGGGAGAAACTGCAAGTCTGGTTGGCTTGGCGCTGTGGCTGCTGCTGATCGGGTTTGCCGCTGGTTATTCGTCGCCTGTGGACAAGCAGTTGCAACCAGAACCAGCACATGATTCTGTGGGCCTGGCAATGGTGGCTGTTCTATTCTGCTTTGGGCTTGCCCGTTTGGCAATCCTGTGGGCGGGTGTTGGCTGGTTCCAGCCTGCTTCGCCGTCGGGATTGGTTATTGGGGCGCAAAATCCTTTATCCATAGAGTTGGGGACGGAGGAGGAAGGGCAAATGCAATTACTCGGCTGGGATCCGCTCTTTCGGGGTGAGATTCAACCTGGCGACACAGTGGGTGTACGTCTCTACTGGCAGCCGACCAACCCGATCCCCACTGACCCGATCCCCACTGCACTGCACAGTTTCCTGCATCTCTATTCCGCGGATCGCAAGCAGTCTTGGGTGATTGTGCAAAATCAGAACCCAGGTCGTATACCCACTACATCCTGGCTGCCCGCGCTCTACTACGTGGATGACCTGACATTGGCCCTCCCGGTGGATCAGCCTCCGGGTAATTTTTCTCTGGCTGTGGGTTTGGTAGCGGATGAAGGGGAGAGGCTTTCTGTCAGCGCTGGAACAGACGGGCTGGCCGAGATCGGGCAGATAGAGGTATCGCCTTTGGATGCTGGTTTCGGAGCGCCCCAGCCCGAAGTCAAGGCAGAAGCCACCGTAGGCGAGATACTGGGATTGAGGGGCTATGATCTGCAGGCCTCGCCCGGAGGGCCGATTTTGCGCACATACTGGACTGCAAACCAAGTGCCAGCAGCGGACTTGGTCTTTTTTGTTCACCTTTTTGGCCCAACAGGCGAGCCATTGGTTCAATGGGATGGAATACCCTTATATGGACTTGTGCATACCACGGCCTGGCAACCCAATCATCTTTATATTGACCGGAGAACCCTCTGGCTGCCGGAGAATCTGCCAGCCGGCGATTACACAATTCATGTAGGGCTGTACGACGCGACAACCGGCACTCGTATGGCTTTTGATCCAGCGGGAATAGCCGCAGGCAATACTACTTTCGCTGCCGATGCCCTTGTCATCCCCTTTGTTGTGCCAAAATAGGCGGAGCGAGAGGAGGAACGAAGATTTTCTCCGGATCAGCGTCCCAATTCCTCTTTCATTATCATCCTAATCAGCACACCTACGCCCAATTCTACAGCAAAACACATCTGATTATGGCTCCCGCCATTTTTGGCCTTCGCCGCCCAGGAGTTGTTCGGCCGCGGCTGGCCCCCATGTTCCTGCCGGGTAGGTGGGCAGTCGGAGAGTTGCGCCCTGGGCTTTGGCCTGATCCTCTTGCAGTTTCCAGCCTTGCAAGACGCGGGTCACCCGATCCCAGGCGATTTCGACCTCGTCGCGGCGGGTGAAGAGCGTACCATCACCCAAAACCACGTCGAGCAGGAGGCGTTGGTAGGCATCGGGCGGGGTGGAGCCAAAGCTGCTGCCATAATGGAATGCCATGTTCACGGGTTGTAGTTTGACAGCGGGGCCTGGCTGCTTGGCGCTGATCTTCAGGCTGATCCCTTCATCTGGCTGGATGCGGATGACCAGAACATTGCGGCTGAGATGTTCGCCATCGTCGGCGGCGGCAAAGAGCAGGTGGGGGGCACGGCGGAAATAAATGGCGATCTCGGAGACTTTCTGGGGCAGGACTTTGCCTGTGCGCAGATAGAAGGGCACGCCGTTCCAGCGCCAATTGTCGATCTCCAGTTTCCAGGCCACAAAGGTTTCTGTGGTGGAATCGACAGCAACCCCTTCTTCGTCCAGATAAGCAGGGATAGATGTGCCATCCAGTTCGCCCGGGCTATATTGGGCGCGCACCACATAATCGCCCACTTCGTCTGGGGCCAGGGGGCGGATACTGCTTAGCAGATTCATTTTGCCATCGCGCACGGCTTTGGCATCAAAGGCGATGGGCGGCTCCATGCCCACCAGAGAGACAAGCTGCATCATGTGATTTTGCACCATGTCGCGTAGTGCGCCGGATTTGTCGTAATAACCTCCTCGTCCCTCCACGCCAATGCTCTCGGAGACGGTGATCTGCACGTGATCCACATAGTTGCGGTTCCAGATCGGCTCGAAAATGCCATTGGCAAAGCGAAAGACCAAGATGTTCTGCACCGTCTCCTTACCCAGGTAGTGGTCGATGCGGTAGATCTGGTCTTCGTGGAAGATGCCGAGAAGATGTTCGTTCAGCGCCCGCGCGCTGGCGAGATCGTGACCAAAGGGCTTCTCCACCACCAGCCGGGTCCAACACTCATCGGTGGCCGGATGCACCAGATCGGCCAACCCTAGTTGAGTTGCCACCGGCTCGTAGACCGACGGCGGTGTCGCCAGGTAAAAGAGGCGGTTGCGGCCTGTGTGGCGGGTATTGTCCAACTCTTCGATTCGGGCTTTGAGTTGTGCGAAGCCCGCAGGGTCGTCGTAGTTGCCCGTGACATAGAAGATTCCCTGGGCAAAACGATGCCATTCGTCTTCGCTGAACTCTGCATCGGAGTACTTCTCTACACTGGTGCGGGCCAACTTCCGAAACGCCTCGTCGGAATAACTGGTGCGCGAATAGCCTACAATTGTAAAGTCTTTGGGCAGTAGCCCCTTTTGAACCAAGTTGTAAAGGGCAGGAAGCAGCTTTCGCTGGGCCAGATCACCCGATGCCCCAAAGATCACCATAAGGGCAGGGCCGGAAGTTTTGGGGCGGGGTCGATCTTCTGGTGCAGCCTCGACCACAGATGAATGAAGCATGACGGGTGTCTCCTTGCTAGGCAGGAACTCAAATTGCTCGCGGCGACGTAACGGGTCGAAAATTGTCATGAAGTTGGATACATGCTCAAACTTGATGTGGTTATTCTAGAAACTCGCTGTTCTATCAGCTCACCATCCGCGGATATGCCATCACAGGACCACGCACCCGTACATTGACCGGCTGATTGGTGGCGAATTGGTAGACCGGACCTAGGCGCACGTGAATGGTTGGGCCTGATGCCAATTGAACTGTGAGCAACTGGTCGTGCCCAAAGAACAATTGCTCCAGTACCCTGTGGGCCTCGGGTCCAGGCGGCGCGGGACTAATTTCCACGTTCTCTGGGCGCACCAGCACATCCACTGGCCCCTGCACCGCGATTTGGGTCTCCAGTCGTCCAAATATGCACTCCACCTGCCGACCAGAAGCAACGCCGGGAACGAAATTGGCGTCGCCGATAAAGGTGGCAACTTCTCGACTGATGGGTTGGTGGTAGAGTTCTTGAGGCGGAGCCATTTGGTGTACATGGCCTCGAACCATCACTGCTACCTGGTCAACCATGCTCAGGGCTTCTTCTTGATCGTGGGTGACAAAGATAGCAGTGGCTCCAGCCTGCTTGAGGATGGAACGTACCTCGGCACGCACCCGCACCCGCAGCCCCGCGTCCAGATTGCTAAAAGGCTCGTCCAACAGGATCACATCCGGCTCTGGAGCCAGGGCGCGGGCTAATGCCACACGCTGCTGCTGGCCTCCGCTCAATTCGTGGGCCATCCGCTCGTCCAACCCGACCAGTCCCACCAAGTCTAACACATCACCCACACGTTTACGCCGCTGATCAGTCGAGAGCTTATCGAGTCCAAACGCTACGTTTTGCCAGACATTGACGTGGGGAAAGAGTGCGTATTCCTGGAAGACCATACCCACCCGACGCTTTTCGGCCGGGCGATGCAAGCCGGGGCCTGCCACCTGCTGCCCATTGATTTCGATGGTTCCACTGTCCACGCTTTCAAAACCGGCGATCAGGCGCAGGGTTGTGGTTTTGCCACAACCGCTTGGGCCGAGCAGTGCCAGCAGATGACCCTTGCTGAGATCGAATGTGACACTGTTTGCCGCGCCCACCGACCCGAAATGCTTGGCCACATTGCGCAGGCGCACGCCGACTTCATTTTTGCTGTCCAGGTTGCTGTTCAGGTTATTCTCCAGGTTGCTGTCCAAGTTGCCCTCGCCTTTGTGGCGGCTCCCGGCCTCCCTTTTCATAGTCAGGTCTTTCATT
>JAHEML010000473.1 GCA_024643705.1 Caldilineaceae bacterium
GGTGGCTCAATACGGCGGCTCAATTGGGTTGGATTGGAACGCGGCCAAATTGACTTTTTCACACCTGCGCTCTACAATAGATAGGTTCGGATTGATTGGATCAATCGGATGATTAGCTTAGACAGCGAAACTCGACAGTTTCGATGATGAGTTCTTTGATATGTTACTTTGATGTGTCACTTTGACTCTGGGTTCTAGCAACGGCGCAAACCCCATGCTTCATTTCAGGATTGAATCCGAATTCCTCCAATACCTGTTGACCAAAGGCTACAAGCCCGGCGGTCGCCTCCCCTCTTTGATCGACATCAGTAACGAAATTGGTGTAAGTGTGGGCAAGCTGCGCGAGCAGTTTGAAGTCGCGCGCACGCTGGGCCTGGTGGAGGCCAGCCCGCGCCGGGGGATCCACTACAACGGATACGACTTCCTGCCTGCTGTGGGCCAGAGTCTGATGGTTGGTCTGCGGCTGGATCGTCATCTATTCGAAAAGTACAGCACCCTGCGCAACCATTTGGAGATTGCATTCTGGGATGAAGCAGTGACCCAATTGACCGAAAACGATCATCTGCGTTTGGCCCACTTGGTAGGCCAGGCCTGGGCCAAGCTGAAACAGGAACGGATCGAGATTCCTCATGCCGAACACCGCGCCTTCCACATGACCATCTTTCAGCGGCTGGACAACCTGTTTGTCATCGGCCTGCTGGAAGCCTATTGGGATGCCTACGAGTCGGTGGAACTGAACACATACACCGACTATCGCTACTTGACCGAAGTGTGGGGCTACCACGAGCAGATAGCCGAGAGCATTCGTGTCGGCGCTTTTGCTCAAGCCCGCCAATTGCACATCGACCACATGACACTTTTGCAGACCCGGGGTGTGAACAGTCGGGGTGAATTATTGCAGACTGATTCAGAATCGCTCTCGGCAGGCCAGCCTTTGCCCGCCGAGACTGGTATATAATAAATATCATTATCAATTTGTTCTCGTTTCTTTCGCCATGGCAAGGAGAACCCAATGACGATCGCAGTGCAGGAAACGCCGGTTCAGCCGGTAGACGTGCTTGAAAATGTCAACGATTTTGCCATCAATGTGGCTACGGCCAATGGCTCTGGCAGCCAGACCAGCAATGGTGTATTGGTGCGCGCCCTCTTCAAAATGGGCATCCCTGTAACAGCCAAGAACCTGTTCCCCAGCAACATTCAGGGGTTGCCCACCTGGTATATCATCCGCCTGAGCAAAGATGGGCACATTGGTCGGCGGGAAACCATGGAAGTGCAGGTCTGCATGAACGGACGCACAGTGGCCGAAGATATGGCCCAGGTTGCGCCAGGCGGCATTGTGCTCTACGACGATTCGCTACCCATCGCGGCCCGGCGCAAAGACATTGTCTACTATCCCATGCCAGTGAAGGAACTGGTAAAAGCTGCGGATCTGCCCTTTGCCCTGCGGGATTACGTGGCAAATATGGTCTATGTGGGCGTGGTGGCCCATCTGCTGGGGATCGATCTGGTCGAGATCGAAGCAGCCCTCCTGTGGAACTTCGACGGCAAAGCGAAGCCAGCCCAACTTAACATGGATATGGTCAACCGGGCCGTCGCATGGGCGCAGGAAAACCTGCAAAAATCGGATGGATTCCGCGTGGAGCCGATGAGCGGTTTCAACGAAGGCAAAATCATGGCCGACGGCAACACAGCGGCTGCCTTGGGGGCCATTTTTGGCGGCATGACAATCACCTCCTGGTACCCAATCACACCGGCATCCAGCCTAGCTGAAAATGTGGCGAAATATGCGCCCAAGTTGCGCGTCGACCCAGACACGGGCCAAGCAACCTACGCGATCATCCAGGCCGAAGACGAACTGGCCGCCATTGGCATGGTGGTGGGCGCGGGCTGGGCCGGAGCACGTGCTATGACAAGCACCAGTGGCCCTGGCATGAGCCTGATGGCAGAATTTGCCGGGTTGGCCTATTTTGCCGAGATTCCCGCGGTTGTCTGGAATGTGCAGCGCATGGGGCCAAGCACAGGGCTGCCCACCCGTACCGCCCAACCAGATATTCTGTCGGCCTACTATCTCAGCCACGGCGATTGTCGACATGTAGTGCTCTTCCCCGCCAATCCAGCCGAATGTTTCGAGTTTGCCGTGACGGCCTTTGATCTGGCCGAACGGCTGCAAACCCTTGTGTTGGTGTTGAGCGATCTGGACCTGGGCATGAATGTTCACATCAGCGAACCCTTTGCCTACCCCGAAAAACCAATGGATCGGGGCAAGGTACTGGATGCAGAAGCTGTCAAGGCGCTGGGGGGCACGTGGGGACGTTATAAAGATGTGGACGGAGATGGCATTGGTTATCGCACATTACCGGGCACACCCAACCCACAGGCGGCCTATTTTGCCCGGGGCACAGGCCACAACGAATATGCAGTCTACAGCGAACGCTCTGAGGATTGGGAAGCCAACTTGCAGCGCTTGCGCCGAAAATTCGACACAGCCCGTACACTTGTCCCCAACCCAATTGTTGAGACAAACGACGATGCGGCGATCGGCATCATCAGCTTGGGCAGCAACGACGGTGCCGTGCAAGAAGCGCGCTCACGGCTGGCCGCCCAGGGCATTGCCACCAGCTATCTGCGGCTGCGTGCCCTGCCCATTAGCACCAGCATTCGGGACTTCATCCATTCCTACGAAAAAATCTTTGTGGTCGAAGCCAATTTCGACGGCCAATTGCACAACATTTTGACCACCGAAGAACCGGCCCAGGCCACCAAGCTGATTTCCCTGGCAAAATGCGACGGCCTATCCCTCAGCGCTCGTTTCATTGCCGAGGGTATAGCGGCTGGCATGTAGCGACGGCAGTCACCTAATTTGCATGCGGACCACCAGTCCATGTCTCAATAAAGGAAACATTCAATGAGCACAACAGCACAAGAGATGGCAGCCAAACGAATGGCGGCCGCTCGCTCGGCAACTGCAAAAACCAATCTTTTGGGATTGGAAAAAAACGATTATAAAGGCCGTCCGTCCACCCTTTGCAAGGGATGCGGGCACGACAGCATCAGCCAGCGGATTATGAACGTGGCGTGGGAACTGGGGCTGGATCAATCCCAGGTAATCAAAATGAGCGGCATTGGCTGCTCCAGCAAGACACCGGCCTACTATCTGGGCTGGAGCCATGGCTTTAATAGCGTGCATGGGCGTATGCCCTCGGTTGCCACCGGCGCGATCACCGCCAACCAGAAGCTCACCTGCATTGGGGTTGGCGGCGACGGCGACACAGCGTCCATCGGCATTGGGCAGTTCAAGCATGCCATGCGCCGCAACCTGCCCATGCTCTACATCGTGGAGAACAACGGCGTTTACGGCCTGACCAAAGGCCAGTTCAGCGCCACAGCCGACGACGGTCAGGTACTGAAATATCAGGGGGTTAATCAGTTGCCGCCCTTGGATATCTGCCTGGAAGCCCTGGCCGCCAATGCTACCTTTGTGGCGCGCAGTTTTGCCGGAGATGTGAAACAGGTGGAGGCGTTGATGAAGGCCGCGCTCAGCCACAGGGGCATTGCTGTCATCGACATCATCAGCCCGTGTGTCACCTTCAACAACCACGATTCGTCCACCAAGAGTTATGGCTATGGCAAGGAACATGAGATTCCTCTGCACGAGTTGAGCTACGTGCCGGCCATCCACGATGAGATTGAGATCGACGAGTATGAAGGGGAGTTGGAGGTCGAGCTTCACGACGGCGCAAAGATCATGTTGAAAAAGCTGGACGAAAACCACGACCCCACCAGCCGGTCCGCGGCCTTTGACGTATTGGACCGCTCGCGACAAAAGGGGGAATTTCTCACCGGTCTCTTCTACCTTTCGGAAGAATCGCCGGATATGCTGGAAATGCTCAACCTGACCAGCACTCCCCTGGCCCAATTGAATGCTTCTCAGCTACGCCCCAGCCGGGAAGCGTTGGCAGAATTGATGGCTTGGTTCTAAACGATTCGCCATTAACATATGAGCCATGCCAGAACAGTTCGCCCGCGGCCAGATCATTGAATGTTGGCCGCGGGCGATGGCCATGACAGCCCTGTCGATGCCACGATATCAC
>JAHEML010000474.1 GCA_024643705.1 Caldilineaceae bacterium
CCTCTTCCGCTTTGCTGGCGAAAAGGGGCTGCCGGTCACGGTTCACATCGACTATGAGTTTGAGACCGGCAGCAGCTATCCCCGGCCCAATTGGTGGTATGGGGGTGGTATCGATTCGTTTGAGCGGGCTGTGATGGCCTGCCCCAACACTGTCTTCATCGGCCATGCGCCGGGCTTTTGGGCACACATCTCCGGGGACGATCTCTTCGACAAAGCGCCCTACCCCAGCGGACCTGTCCTACCCGGCGGCAAAGCCGTGGAGATGCTGCGCCGCTACCCAAACCTGTGGGCAGACCTGTCGGCTGGCTCGGCGTTGAACGCGCTTAGCCGGGACCCCGCATTTGGCCGGGACTTTCTGCTGGAGTTTCAAGATCGGATGCTCTATGGACGAGACTGTTTCGACAATCGTCTGCAAGAGTTTCTCAACGGATTGGGATTGCCCGACAATGTGCTGGGCAAGATTTATGCAGGTAATGCCCGGCGGCTTCTATCTCTATAAAGTTATCTCGATAAAGTTGTCGGGTAGCAACACAAAGCGTAGCAAAAAATCAGCCTACTCGTTTGAGTAGGCTGATTTTTTGTCAGAACCATCAATATATTTCAAGCGCTTATCCCGTGCCGCCGGAATGATGATCGATGCCTTCGTAGCGTTCGAAGAATGCCCGGATGCGGGCTTCGTCGAAGCCATCAAACTTGTCGATACGCTGCCAGGCCACCAGGGCAATCTGCGCGCCCATGTCCTTGTGTAGGGGGGTTACAGAGCCTTCGTCGCCTGTCCAGGTGGGGTCGTTACGCACCACCACCAGATGACGCCCTGCTGCGATCAAAGGCCGTGCATAAGCGTCCAACTGATCTACCAACTCGGGGCAATTGTCCTCGCATTGGTAATAGATAATCACGCCACCATCTTCCAGGTTGTGGATCAACTGTTCGTAGCGGACCGGCTCCCGATAGACGGCCCACGGGGCCAGGCCGGGATAGTGGGGGCCGGAGGTTGGCGGTGTGCTGTTGTATTGAATGGGCGATGTGCTGCCCTGAGGGATGTGGGTGTTGCCCAAGGTGGGCAATGATTCTTCATCGCCCACAGGCTGGCTGGATTGAACGTTGGCATAAATGATCAGACCAACGATGATCGCCAGAACGATCCCACCACCTATCAGCATCAGGTTGCTGTTGCGCCGCCTTGTCGCAGCAATCTCGCGCAGTTCCTGGCGGCTGGGCCGGGCTGCAGTTGCTGTTTTAGATCGACTTCGTTGTGCCATTGGGGTCACCGCCCGATTGAGTGCTTGGATTGAGATAAAGAGATTGGTTATTCGTGAACGGAAACCAACAGGGCGTTGCCACCCTCGGCATGCATCCAGTTGGTCTCTTCCGCATACTCTGGCATAGCCCAGCGGAAGAGCCATTCGGCATCTTCGTTTGTCATGTTCACACAGCCATGGCTCATGGGGTTGCCAAAATTGTTGTGCCAATAGGTCCCATGAAAGCTGTAGTCCTCGTAAAAGTATTGAACCCATTCCACATTGGGCAGGCTGTAATAGGTGCCTGCGGCCCGATCTCCGCCGCTCATGGTTTGGCTGCGGGTACGCACCCGGATGCGGAAGATTCCCTCCACCGTGGGTGTGCCTGGCAATCCGCTGGAGATGACGAACTCTTTTGCCAATTGGTCACCTTCCCAGGCGTATGTCTTCTGCTTGGTCAGGTTGACTTCGATCCATTTCGCTCCAGCGGCCTTGGCCTCTTCGACAGAGGCTTCGGTTGGCGTAGGTAGTTTCTCTGGTGTCGTGGCCTCTTCTGGTTCTTCTACGGGCAACGATTCCTGCGAGAGTTTCACATCCGGATCATCTTTGTGGAAGCGGGGCAAATCCATGGATGCTTTGGAAAAAGGCAGGGGAGGCAACGATACCGCTGTGATGACATCCACAGGCCGGGATGGAGCAGGGTCGGCCGCATACAAACTGGTATTGCCAAAACCCACTGCCAGGAATATCCCTACGAACAGAGTAACAACGACTTTTCTCATTCTTGCCTCTCCTGATTCAGACAAATTAACCCACATCATCCGGCCCTATTGATGGACAACAACAAGCGTGCCCACATTATCTGCATCGCTTGTCGACCAACTGGTACCATCGGCCACTGGCCCCGCCCACTCGAAAAGCCACGCGGCCTCTTCCGGGCTCATGTTGATGCAGCCATGGCTAGCTGGCCTGCCAAAATTAGCGTGCCACGTTGTCCCGTGAAAGGCATAGTCCTCATAAAAATACTGTACCCAGGGCACACCTGGCAAATAATAATAGTCGCCCGAAGCCCGGTTACCTCCATACATATCCTGGGCAGCGATCTTTGCCCAAATGCGGAAAGTGCCGGTCACGGTGGGTGTGTCGGGCAAGCCGGACGAGATGATAAAAGCCCTTACTTCTGTTGTCCCCTCGTAGGCAACAACTCGCTGCTCGCTCAAATCCACATCGATCCAGCGCTCGGTATCGGTGGGGAATGTGGTGTGCTGGTGATAAAGGGATTTTTTAGTTTCAGTCGAAGCCGCGGCGCTGTCCACTGCCCCTACGGGTGGAATGCCCAGACGTTGGCCGGGAACAATCAGGCTTGGGTTGGCGAGAGCATTGCCCTGCACCAACGCATCGACGGATATGCCGTATAAAGCAGCAATTGTACCCACATGCTCACCAGCCTGGACAACATGCACAGGCCAATTGTTTATAGCGGCAACCCTTCTGGAAGTCTCGAC
The DNA here is from genome assembly GCA_024643705.1 of Caldilineaceae bacterium. Taxonomy (GTDB): domain Bacteria; phylum Chloroflexota; class Anaerolineae; order Caldilineales; family Caldilineaceae; genus JACQGT01. The sequence continues at coordinate 2,747 of JAHEML010000474.1, forward strand.
ATCTTTGGCGGGGACAGCTAATGTCTGGCCGATATAGAGCCGTTGGGCGGGCGAAATCTGATTCAATTCGACCAAATGGGCCAGGCCGATGCCATAGAAATCGGCAATTTCACTCAAAGTATCCCCTGGCTGCACCTGATAGTAGGCAATCGCCGGGGTAATCTCCGATTGGCGTGGCAAGGGGGCCGTGCCGGCGGCTTGAACGATCAACCGCTGACCGTACCAGACAAAGTCCACATTTCCCAGGTTGTTCAGGGCACGCAATTCTTCAACAGTTGTCCCATAACTTTCTGCAATCTGGCTGAGCGTTTCGCCGGGCTTGACAACGTGTACGTCATCGTTGGCAGAAGCAGGCAAGACACTTCCAAGAAACAGCAAGCAGATAATAACGAATGGTGCCAGACGGCGTCCAATGCGAAGATTGATGGCAGCGATTTTCATCGTACAGGCTTTCCTACGTGGGCGATGAGAGATAAGCAAAATTATGATCAGAAGATGCAGACATAGTAATACTACACGAACGAAAAAAGGTCAACTGTATCCATGCATACGTATGGGGAAATCGCATACCACCTGCACTGTCCGACAGCGCCCAAGGGAATAGTTCCTGCTCCCCCATCGGTGTGATTTGCCACCCGTTAGGTCGGGTCTAAAACAGAATGGTTTGCATTGCCTATCGTTCTGTACTATGCTTTCGATCAGCCCCTCTATCGTTTTTCTTCGACAATCACCCAAAATCCGTCTTGACTGCACGCAAGAAAGAATAGGAAACCAGATGCTGAACAAGAATCAACTGGACTTCTACCAGGAGAACGGTTATTTGCATGTGAAAGGACTCTTTGCTCCCGGCGAAGCTGCACAATTTCGACAGGAAGCACATGCATTGATCGCCCGTTTGCAGGCCGTGAAGAGCGTGGAAGCCACCTGGGGCAGCGCGTCCGAAGTCACCATGACGAAGACATCCCTGCTCCACTGCCACGATGTGCAGTTCCAGTCTGCTCTCTTTGCCCGGCTCATCACAGACCCCAGGTTGACAGACATCGCAGCGGATATCATCCAATCCCCCAATGTTCAGCTTCATCACAACAAGCTCTTCATCAAGCCACCCGAAAAGGGGTCCCCGTTCCCCATGCACCAGGATCAACCCTTCTTTCCCCATGACAACAATTCGATGATTGCTGCCATCATCCACTTCGACGACGCGCCTCTACGCAAAGGCTGTGTGCGAGTGGTTCCTGGCAGCTACAAAAACGGCCCAATCCCCCATGTCAAGGAGGGCGGATGGCATCTGCCAACCAGCCAATACCCTGTGGAATCTGCCCAGCCGTGCGAAGCC
>JAHEML010000475.1 GCA_024643705.1 Caldilineaceae bacterium
CGGTTCCTACAGTTTGTCCATAATTGGTTGAATCGCCCAGGCCAGCACGTCGAGCCGACGGGCAAAATGCAGCAGGGGCGGAACATCCGGCAGAGAAATCCCCGCTGCCTGGGCCACGCTGTTCTGCTTAAGGTCTGCCTCGGCCCGTTGGATAGGCCAGGGAGCATGGTGAATTTCTCCCCGATAGATGCGGCCCTGTTTGTCTGTGCTATACAGGCAATAGCGTTCGGTCAACCATGCTTCCAGCCCGCCGGGCGAGACACCATAGATTGGGCTTGTGGGTGCATAGCGCCCACGAAAATCGGCTGCCGGTGCGCCGCTATGGGTCCGATGACTGCTATACGTAATCGCTTCTGGTTGGGTTTCGTCTGGGGCTTTGCAAGACATCTCGGCCCGAAAGTAGGGCAGGTGATAGAGTGTGCGGGCCACGGCAACGGCCAGAGGGTTGGCTGCGTCCAGGCTGAAAAAGTAGACACCGGGTTTGTCGCCCATCCGCACATAGGTGCGCACATTCAATTCGGGAAAGGCCGATAGACCAGGCATGGCTGGGATGAAACGAGGACGTACCCCGCTCATGCGGAAGGGAACCACCCCAACCCACGCCTCACCCTCCCAGGTGTCCAGCGTCAACCCAGGTGGCAGGAGGGCGGCCATTTCGTTGGCCGGAATGGGCCAGTGGGCAAAGAGAAGATCGTGCCAGATTTGCGCCATTACCCAGGGCTGCTTGGGCAGGGGCCAGGGTCGGTGATCCGTATAATGTAGGGGGTTTATTGGTTTTGCCATTCAAACGGCTCAATCCCATTTCGGATGGTGGTTGGCTTAGGCTGTTCCACGAAAACAAATTTCTAATTGACGGCCTTAAAGCCGCTGCATGAGTATCGCCATAGTGGGAGATCGTTGTTTGCAGCGGCCTTATTCCGCTGGCGGGGGGTTGTCCCGGAAGACAATCCCCGTACACTGCACGCTTTCGCCGATGGTGTATGTCCACACCGGCGAGACTGGCGCAAGCGGGCCGAAACCGGTAGACGGATTCTGCCCGCTGCCCGTCAAGGGTTCGTCCGGACACGGGACAACATAGATGCGCACGGTTGTGCCGGTTTTGCCGGGCAGATTGCCAAAGGGAGCAAAACCCCATACCCCTGGAGATTCGCCGCAACCCGAACACTTGGTGTTGCGTGGCCCGTCGTAGGCCACGTGGATACAGGCCCCGTTGAAGGGGTCGCCGCTGGCATATTCCACGCTCCCTTTGAAGAATGTCATCGATGCATTTGGTTCGCAAACACCGTTGCTTTTCAGCAAAAAGGGAATATGGGGTGTCGGGATGGGTGTAATGGTTGGGGTGGGTATGGGTGTCTCGGTTGGGGGCGGCGGGGGAGCGATATCCGTGACGACTATAACGTCTTCCACGGCCACTGCCTGTACAAGTTCGGCGTAGACCCAGCCTCTCTGCCCCAAATAGTCGATCTGCCACCATGTAAATGGGGGATTGGTCCCGACAACCGGGTAGATGGCCCCTGGATCGGCTGCCCCCAGGAGGGGGTAGGTGGTGTCTGGCCCGGTGCGCACATTCATCGACTGGAGAATGCGCACTTGGGGGAATGGGGTGGCTGTGGGGGGTGCGGGCGTGGCTGTGGGGGTGGGTGTTGCCATGCGCAGGCTTGCCCCATCCAAAACCGCCTGAAATTGACGGATCACGGTCTGGTCAACCAGCAGCCGCAAAGAGAACTCCATGCCTGCATAGTCGGATGTCTCGGCAAAGCTATGTTCGGTGCAATCGGGCGCGCCCGCGGGCAATTCGTAGTAGCGGGGTTCACCCAGGCTGCGCAGATTGTCCAGGGGCGAAGGGCCGTGGCGCTCGATGACCGTCTCGCCATCGGCAATGATCAGTTCGGCGTCCAGCACAGAGAGCATCTCGAATTGTTCTGCATCCGTCCCCGTCAGCCAGAAGCCCACATAAGCACAGCCCAGCCCCGGCCCCCGGCGAGCGTCCGCATAGGCAATTTGCCAGCGGATGCGATCGGCCGCGCTGTCGATGGCAAAATCCAGGGCAGCCACCGGGTGTGGTGTGGGTGTGGGCGTAAATGTTGGCACAGATGTGGCTGGGGCAAGGACATTGGTGTTGGCCGTTGTGTCGCCTGCCATGATCGCATTGCCAGGGGCCGCGGTGATCTCTTCGCTTGCGGGCATGCGGTTGAGAAGCCGATCGACTACTGGCGCGACGACACGCGCCCGCCAGGAAGGCACGATAATCAACAGAATTAAAACCAAAAGGAGCAGGGGGAGCAGAATGCCGAAAAAACGACGCAAACCCGAACGCGTAGACTTGGGCTTGCCAAAAACCTGCTTGTTGATGGCATCCACAGATGGCAGTCCACCTGCTTGGGGTGGTTGGCCGGGCTGGGTTGATGACGAAAAGTTGCTGGACATAACGGTTCAGTGCTTGGCAGGCTACTGCGATGAACAGAGATGGCGTTATTGTAGCACAATGCGAAAAATTCGTCTTGCACGAAAATTGTACAGGGTGTATCTCATAATGAGGGCTAAAGAGCCGTCGGCGAAGAACATCCCAGGTCTTTGGCCCGGCACGGAAGCTACCTCTTTGTCGGGATTCTGGTACAATTCAGATGAGCATATTCCATAACCCGAACATTTTCAGGAGATAGACATGGCGAGACGGCAACTGATTTCCACATCCCGATTGCAAACAGCCGTGCGGCTCCATGGCGAACCGGATGGTATCCCGGTGATTTTGCTCCACAATGGCCTCTCTTCCTCGTTCTTTTTTGAAGAACTGATGAAACTGGTTCCCCCGTTTTGGTATGTGTTGGCTCCCGATCTGCGGGGCTTCGGTGATTCTCAGCCCCTGCCCGTGGATGCCAGCCGGGGCGTAGCCGACTTTTCTGACGATCTCCATAGCCTGATCGAAACCATGGGGCTGGCAGAAACACCCGTCCACCTGCTCGGATGGGAATTGGGTGGCGCTGTGGCAATGCACTATGCCATCCACCATCCCGCCCAGCTTGCCTCGTTGACATTGGTCGCTCCCGTGTCGCCCTTTGGCCTGGGCGGCACAAAAGATGCCGACGGCACGCCCTGTTTCCCCAGTTTTGCCGGGGCGGGCGGCGGGACGGCCAACCCGGAACTTGTCCGGCGGTTGGCCGACAGAGACGCGGGCCAGGACAGCAGCTTTTCGCCACGCAATTTGATGAGTACCTTCTTTTTCAAGCCACCCTTTTTCTTGGCGGAGGAACGGGAGACCGCCCACGTGTTAGCCATGCTGCAGATGGCTGTGGGCGATGACAACTACCCCGGCAATCTCACGCCTTCGGAGAATTGGCCCCTGTTTGCACCGGGCAAACGAGGCGTTCTGAACAGCGTGGCCCCCGGCAACTTCAACGCCGCGGCCCTTGCCGAGATCGATCCCCAACCACCCATCCTGTGGCTGCGGGGGGATAGCGACCAGATCATCTCCGACGCCTCCCAGTTCGACGTCGGCTTTCTGGGGCGGGAGGGCACTGTAGCCGATTGGCCGGGGCAGGTTATCTTTCCGCCCCAGCCCATGCTCGCCCAGACAAGGGCCGTGTTGGATCGGTATGCGGCCAATGGCGGGCGCTACGAAGAGGAGATCATCGAAGACGCGGGCCATGCGCCCCACATCGAACAGCCCGAAGCCTTTCTGGAGGCGTTCGTGAGCTTTGTGCGGCGCAATAGTTGATGCGGGTTGCGGGGTGCCGAACTTTGCCTTGCTCCCGCAAGAGTCGAGCGCTAGGCTGGCAAACCGAGTGTTTGCTTCTGTCCCGTTTAGGGGTGTTGCCCAATAGCCCGGCGTCTTCAGCGCCGGGGCGGATGGCGTCTTCGCTTCTTTTGCGTATCCCAGGTTGTCATTGGGTGTATCGCCAAGCGTTGCCTTTGCAGTATAATGGACCGCAGGCGCAGATTCGTCTTTTCGGCCTTTCCAATGGGAGAAATCCATCGTGCAAACCAACAACGCAACCGGCAAAACCAATCACCCGTTCCCCGCGCTGACCCCCGCCCAGCGCTACCACCTGGACGTGTTCGGATACGTGGTTG
>JAHEML010000476.1 GCA_024643705.1 Caldilineaceae bacterium
CTTTACCGCGGACGCCAAAGCATGGCGGTTGCCAGGGTTGTTGTGGCACGCGCTGCGGGGGTAGTGCTGTTTATTTGGAATCGGCGACATAGCCCAGATCGTTGACAGGTGCGGTTGGGTGGGGAGCCAGGGAACCGACAGTAACGATACGTTGAACCAGGGGCAAATTTATTCGGCAAGAGGGATATCTGTTTGGGGGAAATCATCCCCAACAGACAACAGGGAGAGACCAGCAACTTTGGCAATAGCATAGGACAGACAGTCTCCGAAGTTAAGCGCAGCAGGATGTCGTCCTTTTCCAAACTTGAGCCATGCGCCCAAAGCTATGCCAAAATGCGCCTCGGTACAAGGCACAACCTGCACATTTGCTTCTTCGAGAAAACGGGAAAGTAGGCCGCGCGCGTCCATACTCATCCTGGCAGAGAGAACAATTCCGCATTCGATCAGAGTTGGTGCGCCAATCCCGACGACTTCTGCAGCGATCAGCTTCCCGAGTAGAGCCTCGTATCCAGGCTCTTGCATAAAGATAGCGACTACAGCCGACGAATCCAGAATCATACGCCATCCTCGTTATAACCCAGAATGGACTCCTGTTCTACTTTTAATAAGCGGACACCTCTTTGTTCTGCAGGAATCTGGGGCCAAATTTCGTCTTGCAGCAGCATCCACAGCCGCACTGCATTGAGTCTTCTCGTTCCTCCCAAAGATAAGCGCTGACGGCGCTCTTCCAGGGCTTTGCGCACGACCTCTGTCTTAGATTCACCTGTGATTTGAGCTACTTCGGTTAGCAGGCTTTCCAGATATGGGTTCTTGATATTAAGTGTCATAGGTAGCCTCCTAGAATCTCATGGTCGAAATGTAGTAGAATTCGGCCTCAATCAGCTGAATTCCACCATTATACAACCTTTCTTCACCTGTTATTAATCTACCACCATCGGCAGGAAAAGACGAGACGTGCCATGGTGTATCCCACCAAATTCTGTTCAATGATCGAATATGACCTACATTGATCCATGCCCACTGGGATCCACATACCGCAGGGGATTGTTGAGCACATACGCGTAGCGGTTGAAGCTCTGGGGATTGCCCGGCCCCGGCACAATCGTATCCGCCGAGACGAAGCGGCCCAGCTTCCCATCGTACCAGCGGGCGTTGTAGCTCGTCCTGAGACTGTCGAAGGGAAGCTCAACCCCTCGCCGCCGGGCAGGGTGCTCTCGTGGTACTGGCCCGTGAAACGTTTGGTAACGAGACTTCAGGAAGAGCTAAATCTGCTCCCATTTAACATCTTGCGATAGCTGCTGAGTGCGAAAAAAATGAATAACAATGGCAATGACATCGCCAATTGGCATACAAAATTTCGCCGGAATAGGCGTTGGAGTATGACCTGAGATAAAGGAAACTGATTTATGCGCAGCATGTTTCTCATTGTGAGCCATAAGATAAGGCGGCAGTCTATCGGCTCCAGCCCATTGAATTGCGCCCCATTTTGGACCGACAAAGATCGTCAACTCTTCCTTCGTAGGCGCTATCAACCCTAATACGATATTCCGTCCTCCTTTCTTCCTCAAGTACTCGTCTAGCATATCTTCGCTCTCTACCGGCATTTCGTTGAAGTCATAGGCGTGCGCATCAAAAACAAAAAAATCTGACATCTTTGCTCCTTTATGGATTTGAGAATACTTGGTCAAAAAGTACCCCGGTTTCTCGATTTATTCCAACCACGCGTAAAGAAGTGCCTTCTGGTAGCATATATTTCAAATTCCTCAGACAGTTGGGGCAGGGAGCATTGTTGATGTAAAGGGTAGCCGCTTCATTGACTTGCAAGTTATGCATAGTAGCACTGGCATGACCTTCCACATGATATCTCGTAATGGCATCATAACCAGGAGCACCTTCGGGCATCTGCGTAGCAGGTCCACGCCCACTACGTAGCGAGAACTCCTGGTCACCGGCTACCAGAATTCCACGTGTAGGATCATCTATTTTTGTCCACTTGGGAAGTGAGCGTAAGTAGCTGCGGCTACCAAGTAATTTGCCGAAGAAACTCCTCTGAACACCCCAGACAGTAGCGCCGATTGTGACCCCTTGTACGAGGCTAATTGGAGCGTCGATACCGGCCTGGCTGACAGCGCCTTCATTCGCCATCATCCAGTACGCTGCCGCTTGCGCATCGCTCCCATTATCTAGCTGCATCTGGGTCATCATTACCAAAATGTTTTGATAACCCGGATGCTGGCCGAAGTTAGGATCGGTGTATGGGTTATAGTTCGGATGGCTTATGAGCCATTGACCTCCATAGGTCTGTTCGCAAGTAACACTCCCGCTACAGCCTTGCAACACGGCAAATGGGCTATTTGAAAGCATCTGAGAATCACAGTTTTCACTGGCGCTACAATCAACCTCGCGATGCCCACTGGGATCCACATACTTCAGCGGATTGTTGAGCACATACGCGTAGCGGTTGAAGCTCTGGGGATTGCCCGGCCCCGGCACAATCGTATCCGCCGAGACGAAGCGGCCCAGCTTCCCATCGTACCAACGGGCGTTGTAGCTCGTCCCGAGACTGTCGAAGGGAAGCTCAACCCCTCGCCACCGGGCAATGTGGACTCGTGGTACTGGCCCGTGAAACGTTTGGTGGTCAGCGGGCTGAGTGTGCCTACCAAAACGACCTGACCGTGGGGCCAGGTCGTTTGTTCTCTTTAGACTTCCATTCAACTACCGCTTAAATGGGGGAAGTGAACCGGATCGATAGGAGAAGTGATAGGGTTCTCGACGGCCCTGAATCTCACCGTAGGGAAAGGCCGCATCCCCATCTCTTTGAATGGGTAAATCTGCAAGGTCCGGAGCCAACCAGAACAGTCGGCCCTCCCGCACCCAATGGGTCAAATCCCACCAGAGTTCGCCGCTCTGGCGCGAGGGAGGATAAAACGCCTCCCAATGTGGGGAAGTCTTGCGTAACCGATCCATCAATACTTCCACATCCTGCGCACCTGCATAATAGGTCAACATATAGACCGTGTACTGGGGCACAAAGCCTTCTTCCTCCATGCGGCAGATGGGCAAGGCATGCATCACTGCCCATGACCCCACATCATCCGGCAGCAATGTTTGCATCAAATGGGGCACTTCGCAGCCGAGAATTTCAAACCCCTTCTCTTTTGGTTCAATTCCGTTGAAATTGATGAAATGATGCACTCGCACGAAGTGCTCACAGTGAACAGAGTTGCCTTTATCGTGGAACACATGTTTTCCATTTGCTGCTCTATTCCATTTGAACAGAGTATAGGTATCCAGATTCTCTTGATATTCATGACCACACAGCGGGCAGCGCGCAATCAGATAGCGAGGAAGGTTTTGCCAATAGTCATCATCCATAAATATCGCATGCCGCATTGAACGATCAGTTGGCCACAACGCCCCATACGCCTCCGGCGTGAGTTTGACTTGCAAATGGGTAAGATTAAACAGCATAGAAGCAGACCTCTTTCTATTGTTGGATATATTTGGCAACATACTCGTCAAAGGGCAGGGATTCGGGAATCGGCCACAAAATCACTCGAATGCCCTACACGTCTGGCCGATTCCCGGAATTACTTATGGCACACAGGCCTCTACGCTGACTTCGTCCGCATGCAATATCGCCCGGCCTCCACTGCCATTGTTGTACACGCCAAAACGCAGTTTGACACGCTTGCCCTTCAGACTGCTCAAATCGTATGTCACAGCTTCCCACACCTGCCCATTCTGCCGGTTTTGAAATACCTTCTGGGTTGTGCCACCAGCCACTTCCACCCATACATATTGAAAGTCGCTGTCGGCGGTGTCACTACCGCGCCAGACCTGGGCAGATAGTGATATTCGCTCAGCAACGGCAGGCAGATCGAGTGATTGAGTCGCCTCGCTATAACTGTACGTGTTGGTGCCGCTGGCTGGGATGCCCACCTGCAAGCTGCGCGCTCCAGCATAGACCCGCTCTGTACCATAGGCAGCAGGATACGTTGTGTTTGCAAACGCCCATCCACTGTTCTCCTCAAAACCCCCATTGACCACGAGCTGCTGGCAATT
>JAHEML010000477.1 GCA_024643705.1 Caldilineaceae bacterium
GAAGTCAAAGCAGGCCAGGTTGTCGTCATCCGATACGAAGGGCCAAAAGGCGGGCCAGGCATGCGCGAGATGCTTTCGGTCACCTCCGCGATCATGGGCGTTGGCCTGGGCGAAAGCGTGGCGCTGATCACCGATGGCCGCTTCTCCGGTGGAACCCACGGTTTTGTGGTCGGCCACATTACCCCAGAAGCCCAGGAAGGCGGGTTGCTGGCCCTGGCGCAGAACGGCGACACCATCACCATCGACGCAGACAACAATCTGCTGACCCTGGATGTGGCCGATACGGAGATTGCCCGGCGACGCTCAGCTTGGCAGACCCCGGCCTACCGAGCTACCAGTGGCGTGCTGTGGAAGTACATCAAGTCAGTTTCCAATGCGTCAGAGGGGTGTGTGACGGACGCATAGTGTCGGGCGACACATCGAAATGTGCATAGAAAACGAGCGGCGCAACAAGGCCGCTCGTTTTCTATTGGGTCTAAAACCGGGGGCAGGTTTCTTACCTATCAAAGGTCGGCGAGCATTACGCTGTCAGAAGTGTATCACCGGAACTTGTTTGGCCGGTCTTGCGTTTGCTGAAGGACCCCAATATCGTTGAAGCATAGGAGCAACCATGCGCGTCAAAATGATTCTTCCTGCTCTGACAGAAGCGATCAGCCCCCTTTTTCGCCCCATCAAGTATTCGCTCTTCCCGCCACTGGGCCTTGCTACCCTGGCCGCCTACTTAGACGACGGGGACGAGGTCGATCTGCAAGACGAGCATGTAGAGCCATTGCGCCTGGATGATGAACCCGACCTGGTTGTCATTCAAGTCTACATCACCAGTGCGCGCCGGGCCTATGCCCTGGCCGACCACTACCGGCACCAGGGCGCGCACGTCTGCCTGGGCGGGCTGCACGTGACATCTTTGCCCGACGAAGCCGTGGCCCACGCCGACACCATCTTCACCGGGCCGGGCGAGGATAGCTGGCCCCTCTTTCTGCGGGACTTCAAATCCGGCCATCCCCAGCTCCGCTATGATGCCCCTGGCCGGCGGACGATCCACCGTCTGCCCCCCATCCGCCGGGAGCTGATCAAACGCCATTTATACATGGTCCCCAACTCGATTGTTGTATCCCGCGGCTGCCCCTACCACTGCGACTTCTGTTACAAAGATGCCTTTTTCCAGGGTGGGAACGCGTTCTACACCCAGCGGGTAGACGAAGCTCTGGCCGAGATCGACCGCCTGCCCGGCAAACATCTCTACTTTCTCGACGATCACCTCCTGGGCGATCCCAAGTTTGCCGCGGCTCTCTTCGAGGGGATGCGGGGAATGGGCCGGGTCTTTCAGGGCGCGGCCACGGTCAACTCGCTGCTTGCACCCAATCTGCTGGAAAAGGCCCAGGCAGCCGGTCTGCGCAGCATCTTCGTCGGCTTCGAAAATCTCGACCAGACCAATCTGCGGCGCAGCAGCAAAACCCAAAACCTGGGCCGCGACTACGCGGCCATGATCCGGCGGGTGCACGACAAAGGGGTCATGATCAACGGCAGTTTTGTCTTTGGGATGGATGGGGATGGGCCGGATGTCTTCGACCGTACGGTCGATTGGGCCATCGAGCAGAGCATGGAGACGGCCACTTTTCATATCATGACGCCCTATCCCAGCACGGCGCTTTATACTCGCATGGCAGCCGAAGGGCGCATGTTGCACCAGGATTGGGACCTCTACGACACCCGCCACACGGTCTTCCAGCCAAAAGGGCTTACACCGGGGCAACTGGAAGCAGGCTATTGGCACGCCTACGAACGCTTTTACCGCTGGTCATCCATTCTGCGCAGCGCATCCAACAAAGAGACAGTCCGGCAGGCAGTGCGCCACGCGGCCTACAGCGCTGGCTGGAAGAAGTTCGAAGGCTTGTGGAATCTGCTCATCCGGCTGAAACAGGTCTCCCATGCCCTGCCCGTGCTGGAAACCGTGCTGCTGGGCAACGATGGCGCAGCCGATCTGGGCAGCACCGGAGCCACTCGCCGGGAATCCCCTGCACAGATAGTGCATTGATCCACAGATAGTGCATTGATCGGTAAGATGGTAGAAATTTTTACTGCGGAGAGGCAAAGGGGCAGAGGTGCAAAGAGTATAGCGTTGTCCGCTGCATCTTTGCCCCTCTGCCCCTTTGCGTTAAAAACATTGTTGACCCCATCACCCCACAGCGGGCAAATCCACCCCCCGCACCAGTTCGTTGAACTCGCCCACATCCTCACTGAGAATCTGGTTCAGCTCGCCCAACTGCTGGTTGATGGCCCCACTGTACTCGGCCACGAGAGCCGACGACGAGGTGGTGGGGCGGCCATCAGCGCTGTTGATGTTGGAGACGATGGTCGCCAGTTTGGCATTCAAGCGGGGGCGCACCAGCAGGCCGTAGACATTCTTCTGCTCGCCGGGCAGAATGAGCTTGTCCTCAACCACCGCCAGTTTCGCCAACAGTTCGTCGGCGGCCTTCGCCCCGGCAGACGCTGCATCTGTGCCGACGCCCGCCAACCGTTCTTTCCAGCCCGTCACCTGTACCTGCACCCGACGCAGACTTTGCACATTTTCGTACAGGGTGTTCAGTTGAGCGCGCACTGCCACCAGCGCGTCGTACTGGGCCACCAGGTCTGCGTCGCTGACCGGCGAGCGGGGGTCCTTCTCCACCCGCACCGGCTGGGAGACGCTGGCCTCGCCCACAGTCAGCCGCACAGTATATTCGCCGGGCAGAACAAAGGGGCCTTTGGTCGCTTCGCCGCCGGTCTTGTTGCCTTTGATACGCAACGCGCCGGTCTCCCGCAGATCCCACACAAAGCGGTTGAGACCGTCCCGCACAGGAATCCACGGCCCAGGTTCCAACGCTTTTTCCGCGTCGTCCCGCTTGTCCCAGCCGTCGGGTTTGGGGCCAAACGAGCGAATCACCTGGCCCGACCCATTCACAATCTCCAATTTCACAGTCTCGGATATTTTTGAGTTCGCGGGAAGAGTGTAGTACAAAATCGCCCCTCGCGGCGCGCCCTGTCCACTGTCCAGATAGGTGCGCACGGCTTGGCCTGTCTCTTCGTCTGTCCCCGCGATGTAGGTGGCATTGGACGCCATGGAATAAACTTTGCCTTCGGTGGGCAGCCAATCGGCGAACAAATCGGGCAGCACCCGCACACCGTCCAGGGGCGAAAACAGATGGGCAGCGTTCGCATCTTGCCATTCGCCCCTCACCCCTTCGCGCAGGGGCGTCAGATCGTCCAGAACCCAGAACGAGCGTCCGTGGGTGGCGGCGACCAGCGCGCCCCCCTTCACCCGCAGATCGTAAATGGGAACCACGGGCAACCCTTTCTCCCAACGCTGCCAACTGGCCCCGTCATCCTGCGAGACGTACAGTCCGGTTTCTGTGCCAGCGAAGAGCAGCCCCGGTGTGGTCGGGTCGCAGCGGATCACTCGGACGAAGTCGTCCGCGGGGATGCCGTTTGTAATAGCTGTCCAACTCTGGCCGTAATCGCTTGTCCGGTAGAGATAAGGCGTGTTGTCGTCCAGCTTGTAGCGGGTTCCGGCCAGATAGGCCGTAGCTGGATCGTGGGGAGAGGGTTCGATTGTCTGCAAATAGACCCATTCGGGCAGGTCGGTGGGGGTGACATTTTGCCAGCTTGCGCCCCCGTCCCGGCTGATGTGGACAAGGCCATCGTCGCTGCTGGCCCAAAAGACGCCAGCCTGGTGGGGGGATTCCCGGAAGCAGGCCAGGGTGCAATAGGTCTCGGCACCGCTGGTGTCCCAGGTGATCGGCCCGCCGGACGCGGCCTGTTTGGTGGGATCGTTGCGAGTCAGGTCCGGGCTGATCTGCTCCCAGTTCTGCCCGTCGTCCCGGCTGCGCCAGACGTGATTGCCGCAGGCGAAGAGAACATTCGGGTCGTGGGGCGAGAAGACCAGGGGGAAGGTCCAGGGGAAGCGATAGCGCATATCCTTGGGCGCAATGTCGCCGCCCGTGGCTTCGGGCCAGACATTGACCAGTCGGATCTGGCCGCTGCGCAAATCAGCCCGCTGCAAACTGCCCTGGCCGCCGGGCGACGAG
>JAHEML010000478.1 GCA_024643705.1 Caldilineaceae bacterium
CAAGCCCAGAATCCTCCCCTGATCCAACCCCAACCCCGTAGCAAGTAAACGAAGAGAACCAAAACGTTTCGGCTTCTTCGTTTCAGCCACTCTTTGTGATAAGATTGATTCTTTGTGGCCCGGTGAATCGGGGCCAGCTTTCTGCTGTGGGCGAGTTGTGGCCCTTAGGCATACCGTATAGAGACCAATGGACATTTGGCATGAAAAAGCGTAGACCCGTAATCGCACTTGTCGGCCGACCCAATGTGGGGAAATCGACCCTGTTCAACCGCCTGGTTGGCGCGCGCACCGCGATCGTCGAAGACTTGCCCGGCACCACCCGTGATCGTCTCTACGGAGAGTCCGATTGGAACGGGCGGGATTTTGTCGTGATCGACACCGGGGGTCTGGAGGCCGAATCCACCGCCGAGTTTAGGGCCAATCGACCCGCCGCCCCCTCTTTGGTGGTGGATTCGGCACGCTTTGTGGCGGAGATTCAGAACCAGGCCCAGCTCGCCATCGACGAAGCCGACGTCATCGTCTTTGTGGTGGATGGCAAAGATGGGCTGACCGCAGCCGATGAGGAATTGGCAGGGCTTTTGCGCCAGACAACAAAACCCCTGGTGGTGGCGGTGAACAAAGCCGAAAGCCCAGAACGCCAATTGAACGCAGCCGAATTCTGGGCATTGGGCATTGGCGAACCATTTCCTGTAAGCGCGTATCATGGCATAGGCGTTGGGGATCTGTTGGATCACCTGGTGGGGCTATTCCCCGACACAGGCACGGGCGACGAAGAAGAGGAACAGACCATCGGTATTGCGATCATTGGCCGGCCCAATGTGGGCAAAAGCAGCCTGCTCAACGCGCTCATCGGCCAAGAGCGCTCTATCGTCAGCGACATCGCCGGGACAACCCGTGACCCAATCGACACAGAAATCGTCTACGATGGTCGATCCGTCACCTTGATCGACACGGCAGGTATCCGCCGCCGGGGCAAAGTGGAACAAGGGATCGAAAAGTACAGCGTATTGCGCAGCATGCGCAGCATCGACCGAGCCGATGTGGCCTTGCTGCTCATCGACGCCGATGAAGGGGTGACCGCCCAGGATACCCATGTGGCCGGCCATGTGCTGGAGCGCAACAAGGGCGTGGTGGTGGTGGTGAACAAGTGGGACACGGTGGATAAAGATACCAATACCATGGTGGAGTACACCCGCACGATACGCGAAGAACTCAAGTTTATGGATTATGTGCCAGTACTCTTTATCAGCGCGTTGACAAAACAGCGGGTGAACAGGGTGCTGCCCACCGCATTGGCCGTGGCCGACGAGACCGAATATCGCATCCCCACCAGCCAGCTCAATCGTGTGATCCAGGAAGCCTATGATAAGACACCCCCACCCAACCGTGATGGGCGTCCTCTACGTTTCTACTACGCCACCCAGTCTGGTGTCAAGCCACCCACCTTTGTCATCTTCTGCAACAACCCAGACCTGGCCCATTTTAGCTATGTGCGTTATCTGGAAAATCAATTGCGGGTGCATCACCCCTACGTGGGCACGCCGCTTCGCATCTTTCTGCGCCCGCGCAACCATTAGACCCAAAAGGGGAGATTGGGGAAAGAAGTGAGAGAACGTATGGAATCGCTTACCCGCTCGATCCGTGGATATTCAATCGAACTCTCTCTGTTGCTTGCGTTGGCCGCCGCCGTGGGATATTTTGGCTATCTTGGCTACGGACTGCGGCAGCCCACGCCCGACGCGATTACATTTTCTGGCGAGGAAGCTCTGGCCCATGTGCAAACCCAATTGGAGTTCGGCCCACGCATCACCGGGAGCGACGAACACATAGCCATGGGCGACTGGGTAATCCGCGAATTGAGCGAAGGCGGGTGGGAAGTCTTCATCCAGCCCTTCGAACCGCTGGAATCGATCAGTGCACGCAATATCCTCGCCGTATCGGGCAGTGGGCCAGAGGTGATCATCGGTGCCCACTACGATAGCCGTATTTTTGCCGATGCCGACCCCGATTCGGCCAATCACACCAAGCCTGTACCTGGGGCCAACGATGGAGCATCTGGGGTAGCGGTGTTGCTGGAACTGGCCCGCAGCCTGGATGTGTCCGCCTCGGGCAAGACTGTCTGCCTCGTCTTCTTTGATGCTGAAGACAATGGCCGCATTCCTGGTTGGGACTGGATTTTGGGGAGCCGCTACTTTGTCTCTCGCTTGTCGGCGCTGCCCAAATGCAGCAACCCAGAGTTTGCTGTGATTGTGGATATGATCGGCGACGCCGACCAGCAAGTCTACCGCGAGACCAACAGCACCGGCTTTCTGGTTGATGCCATCTGGGCTACAGCTGCCGAACTGGGCTACGGCGACACCATCGTCAATGAACCCCGTTTTGCCATGCTGGACGATCACACCCCCTTTCTTCAGGCGGGCATCCCGGCTGCCGATATGATCGACTTTGACTACCCCTATTGGCACACAGTAGACGACACCCTGGACAAAGTAAGCGCAGAGAGCTTGGCGCGTATTGGCCGCACGTTGGAAGCCTGGCTGGAAAAAGGCGCACCATACACCCGGGGGAATTGACCAGCTTGCCTGCGCCAGAGGCTTGTGATCTGCTCTAATTCAGTCTATACTCATGAAAGAATTGCGCTGAACGTATTATCATAAAATTCAATTCTGCAGAGTCATTTCTGACACCTTTGCAAACTAACCGGAGCAACCCCTTATGGATCCTGTCATTTTCCGCATTGGGCCTTTTGCACTCCAATGGTACGGTCTTTTCATTGTGGGTGGCGCGGTGATCGCTGCTTGGCTTTCGTCTCGCTATGCCGAAAAAGCCGGCGAGAACCCCGACCACGTTTGGAATCTGCTGGCGTGGACACTCGTCATTGGCATTATCGGAGCTCGGCTTTATCACGTTTTCAGCTCCCCAGCCGATGCCCAGGGGTGGGCGTTTTACAAAGAGAATCCCATCGAAATCATCAACTTTTGGAATGGTGGCTTTCGGGGATTAGGTATCTATGGTGGCCTCATTGGTGGCCTGATTGCGATCGTAGCCTATACTTCGATCAACAAACTCAACTTTCTCCACTACTTAGACTATATCGGCCCGAATGTACTCATTGCCCAGGCCGTCGGGCGCATGGGCAACTTCGTCAACCAAGAACTCTACGGCCCGGCCACCGACGTTGCATGGGCGTTTCACATCAACCCAGCCCACCCATGCCAGCGCCCGCCCAACATCCCGCCAGAGATCGGCTTTTGTGGCGCAGGCAATCTCTCTCAGGCCACCCTGGATTGGTACGCGAACAACGGTTTCCACCCCACCTTTTTCTACGAAGCGGCCTGGAACATCCTCATGTTTGTGGTGCTCTATCTTGTCATCCGCAATTACGGTCACAAACTGCGCCAGGGTGATGGAGCGTTGCTCTACTTCATCGCTTACCCCCTGGGGCGCCTGTGGGTCGAAGCATTTCGCCCGGACGCCTGGGTGATGGGAACCCTGGCAACCGCCCAATGGATCGCCATCATCAGTATTGTGATCAGCCTGGTTCTGCTCTTCATCCGCCACCGCAACTGGCCTGGCAAGAAAGCGCCGACCGACTCGCTGCGGGACTTGAGCAAATATGCCGTGAAGGCGTAATCGAGTCAATCCCAGTCTTTGCCAATCGATAAAAGAAACGTGAAACGTGAGATCACCCTTCGATCTCACGTTTCACGTTTCTTTGGGATTTCAGGTGGAGCAAATGACCCCGCCAATACACTCTATTCGATCATCTCAATATGATAATCGATCATTTCTGCGTCCATGCGCCAACTTTCAACCCGGTTGGCGACATTTTGCATCTGCCGATGGGCCAGCGCTCTGTTTCCACTGACACAGACGATCTCCAACACGGCCCGACTCAGTTGATCCTGAGCGTCGGCTTCGCAGATGGAAATGTTGTAGTCCTTACGCAGGCGGGCAATCAAAGGCCGGATCACGCTGCGCTTTTCCTTCAGGCTATTGGTGACGGGTAAATAGAGTTCGATGGTGAGGAGTGCGATTGCCATGGGGGAAGAGTTATGA
>JAHEML010000479.1 GCA_024643705.1 Caldilineaceae bacterium
TGAACAGGGCATCCCGCCGTCCAAATTCGACCGGGTCTACGCCCCCATCGGCCTGAATATTGGGGCCATCACCCCAGCCGAAATCGCCATTTGCATATTGGCCGAGATAATCAATGTGATGCGGGGTGGTCCTGCATTGGGAATGGGCGAGGAGATTCAGATGGAGCGCTTGTCGAGACGCAAAAAGGCGGCCGGTTGACCCGGTTGACAATCACAAGTTGACCGCCAGCAAGTCGATCATTCCCCGAACAAAGAGAAGCTCGTCTTCCACAATGGTGTGGCCCATTCCGGGATAGAGACGCATGGTCACATCGCCACCCAAACGGCGCAACGCCTCTGCCGACTCCTCCACCCGCGTCGCGGGGATGTGGAAGTCTGTGTCGCTGCACCCCAGAAAGACAGGCGTGTGAGCCAGCGAGCCACCGAACTCCCACTCGGTCCCAGGTGGTCCAATCAACCCCCCGCTAAAACCGACAACGCCCCCGTAGCGTTGGGCGTTGCGCCCCGCATATTCCAGAGCCAGACACGCCCCTTGCGAAAAGCCCGCCAGCACCACCTGGGTCGGGGGAACCCCAGCCTGATCCAATTGATCGAACAGGCCATCGACCATTGCCAGCGCAGCCTCCAAATAGGGCGCGTTGCCAGCCAAAGGTGTCATAAAACGGTTGGGATACCACTGGTTGTCTCTGGCTTGGGGGGCCAGGTAGACGAACTCTGGATGATGTAATTCCCTCGCCAGGGGCAGGATCGATTGGGCCGTTGCACCCCGTCCGTGCAGAAGGATCATAGCCGCCTTCGCCTCGCCCAGGGGCTTGCCAGCCATCAGCACAGGCTGGCCGCCATGGTAGCCAGCGGCGTTACCGTTTCTTTCGTTTGCCATCCCACTCTCCTTATAAAACGTGATGCGTGAAACGTGAGCGCATATCAACTTCCCTCACGTTTCACGCATCACATAATCATCCTCTCACAAGTTCAAACAAATCCGTCACCCGGCAATAGCCCGACCCAGACAAGCGCCCGATTGGCTGCATGGCCGCCAGGTGCACATAATTGCCGTCGTAGATGGCGTCGTCGATGTGGATCATCTGCACGGCTCCAAAAATCACCGCGTTGCCGCCCACTTCCACAATCTGTGTCAGCCGACACTCGAAGCTGACCGGCGATTCGGCTACCCTGGGAGCAGCCACACTCTGGCAGGGCGCAGCCGTCAATCCAGCGACATCGAACTCGGAGACGCCGTGGGGCAAGGTGGTGGCGGTGATATTCATGGCCTCTGCCGTAGCCTGATTGGTCAGATTGACCACAAATTCGCCGCTGGTTTCCGCATTCACCCAAGTGTCCTTTTTGCTGCCGTCAGGTTTGTGGCTGCAACTAAAAAGAAGGGTGAAGGGATCGGCGCTGGCAACGGTGAAAAAGGAAAAGGGAGCCAGATTGGGCGTCCCATCTGCGCCCAGGGTACTCACCCAGGCGATGGGCCGGGGCAGGATCGTCCCCGTGGCAATCTTGTAGCGATCTTTGGATGGAATGTCGAAGGGGGAAAGAAGCATAGGGGGTGGTGCTTTCTGTACTATCAGAATGAAATGGGAGAATGGAATGGGAGAATGAAATGGGAGAATGGAATGGAATGGCAGTGGAAGGCAACGGGCTATTCACCCTTTCCAAGACGCCGCAGCAGACCGCCCAACACGCCTTGCTCATCAACGCTGAGAACCGAGAACACATCCACAACCCCGTCCACATGGCCCGGCAGGATAGACTCGATATGTTCTCGCCCCTGGTCGGTCAAATGAATGTAGACAACCCGGCGATCCTCCGTGCAGCGGCGACGTTCCACCAACCCCTGCTTGGCGAGATTGTCTACTACAGTTGTCAGGTTGCCCGTACTCTTGAGTAACTTCCGTGCCAGATCGCTCTGGTTGAGAACACCCAAGTGGTAGAGTGCTTCCAACACGCCAAACTGGCTGACAGTCAGGCCATGATCGCGCAGATGATCGTTGATTTGGGCACTCACCGAATCCGCGGCCCGCACCAGCTTAATGAAACTGTCCAGGGCCAGACGTTCGGTTGTGTTGCCATCATAGTTGGTGGGCATGGTCAAAAACCGTATTGTTCAATGGGTAATGGTCAATCAGTGATGTTCAATGGCAAAAATAGTTCGACATTGAACTTCTTCGCGTATATGGTGTCGAGTATACGGTGTCGAGAGATCAGTGTCAAATGTCAGTTGCTCGAAACTTGGTTTGACGATCCGGTGTTGAACGATATATATTTCGTACAATTTGATGGTTTTATACAATATGTACAAAGTCCAGCCAGGAGCCGACACCCATGCTAAAAACAATTACATCCACCGATCTGCGTGTACAGATAAAAAAGGTACTCAACGAAGTCGGCTACGGCCAGAACCAGTACATTGTCGAGAAGTTCGGAGAACCAACCGCCGCAATCATCAGCATGGCGGATTTCCGCCTGCTGCAAGCCACGCGCCAGGCGCAGACCGCTGCATCGTTACGTGATGTGGTTGCGACAGTGCGCCAACGCAACCAAGACGTAGAAACAGCCGAGTTGACAACGTTGATGGAGGAAGCCCGTTCCGATTTCTATCAAGCGCGCACAGGCACGAGCGATGAGAAGTAGAGCAGTTATGGATACAAATGTGCTGGTCAGTGGATTGATTTCTCATCGCTCCCCACCCCGTTCAATCGTCGATGGCTGGCTCGACAACCTATTCACCCTCGTAACCTCTCCCTATCTGATTGAAGAATTTAACCATGTTCTTACCGATCCACCCATTGCCAGCCGTTTGCGTCTAGACCATCAAGAATTGACAGCTTTTCTTTCGGCTTTGCTCCTCCAAACGGAAATAGCGTCTGGTCAATTGACCCTGCCCGGCGTGACGCGGGACCCCAAGGATGACGCGGTTGTCGCCTGCGCCGTCGAAAGCAAAGCCGATGCCATTGTCAGTGGTGATGGCGATCTCCTAACCAGTGACGGATATGAGGGTATTCGGGTTTACACACCACAACAATTTTTTGCCTTGCTCCAAGATGGGCAAGCACCCAAACCCACCCAATGACCCAATCCTCCCGTCTCCCCACTGTTCTCGCCCCACTGACTTCCCCCGCCTACCGCCGCCTGCTCTGGAGCAGCGCGCTCTGGTGGCAGACCCTTTCCATGTGGACAATTGTGGCCGGTGTGCTTGTGCTGGACATGACCAATTCAGCCCTGGCCGTGACACTGCTCACCTTCTGGCGGCGGGCCGCGCAACTGCTCCTGGGCAGCTTTGCCGGGCCGTTGAGCGACAGGCTGGGACGGCGCACAGCCCTCCTGTTAACCCAAAGCTGCGTCTTCGTCTCCTGTGCTGGGGTACTGCTCCTTTTTGCAGGCGAACGGCTGGCCGCCTGGCAGGTCACTGTGGCAGCTTTTGCCATCGGCGCAGCATGGACAGTCGATATGCCAGCACGTGCGGCTCTCATCCCCGATTTGGTGGGACAGGAGCAGACGGCAGACGCAATGCTCGTAGAAAGCTTCGCCCAGGGGTTGTTGGGTAGTGTGGGAGCCTACGCCGCAGGTTGGCTTTTGCAAAGCCAGGGTGCGGGCATCAGCATTGGCGTCATGTTGGGGTTGACGGGAGCAAATCTGGCGATCCTTTGGCTCTTTTCCCGGCAAGAGGTGTCCCGTACCGTGGCCGCGGGCGACCAGTCTCTGTGGAGTGCTCTGGGCGAAGGGCTGCGCTACGTGACACGCACGCCCGCAATCCTGGCCGTCACCCTGATCTCGGTTGCCATGAATGTGCTGATTTTCCCATCTATGAGCCTGCTGCCTGTCTTTGCCCGGGATGTGCTGGGTTGGGGTCCGGCGGGGCTGGGGCTGCTCAACAGTGGTTACAGCATTGGCACATTTGTCGGACTGTATCTGGTGCTACGACTGCGCGTTCACGCATCAATCGGGTTTCTGTTCGTTGCGGGGGCGCTGCTGGAATGCGTGGCATTGGTTGTCTTTGCCACGTCGTCCAACTTTGCTCTCTCCTGGGCTATGCTCTTTGTGGCAGGGCTG
>JAHEML010000480.1 GCA_024643705.1 Caldilineaceae bacterium
AGCCGCCGGTCACACCGCTTTTGCCGTCGCGCCCCACGTGGCCCACGTTCTCGCCACCGACCTGACCCCGGAAATGATCCCTGTGGCCCAGGGCGTTGCCGCCGAAAAGGGCATCACCAACGTCAGCTTCGAGACCGCCGACGCCGAAGAGCTTCCCTTCGCCGACGCCAGTTTCGATCTGGTCACTTGTCGCATCGCGCCCCACCACTTCCCCCACATCGATCGCTTTGTGGCAGGCTGCTACCGGGTTCTGCGTCCTGGTGGGGTGCTGGTGGTGGTGGACAACGTGGTTCCCGGCGGGGTTGCCGGGAGCGCGCAGGCCGAAGCCGGCCAATATGTCAACGACTTCGAGAAATTGCGTGATCCCAGCCATCATCGCTGCCTGAGTTTGGATGAGTGGACAGCCGCCTTTGCCGCCGCGGGTTTCACTGTCACCCACACCGAGATTGCCCCCAAGCGTATGGTCTTTCTACCCTGGGCCGAACGCATGGGTGCATCGCCCGCGACGATTGACACCCTGAGAAACCTGCTGAACGATGCACCGGCCATGGCCGCGACCTTCTTCCGGGTAGAGCCGGAAGGAGAGGACGATATCGCTTTTATTCTGGACGAGGCGATTGTGATTGGGGTGAAATAGGGGCAAGTTGCTGACTGACCTGACACCAGCAACTTGACACGTTTACGGGGCTTTGTTGTAAATCCAGGGGAGGTAGAGCGGTGGCGGGCTAGCCCCAGGTTCGCTGGTTGGCTCTTTGGTGACGATGGTTTCCAGGGTGGCTGTGCCCCCTAGCCCCGGATAGGTCGACGAAATATCAACAATCAGCACGTCGGTCATGCCGATGCTGGCAGTCAGGGGCACGCCAACAGTGATGTGTAGCGTGACGCTGATTGCGGGCTGCAACAAGAGTTCTGAATCCAGCCCACTATCAGCCCACGCGCCGCTCTGCACCGCAACAACGAACTTTTCCGTTTGCTCGCCGGTATTTGTGATGATCAACGTGTGGGTAATCGTGTCGCCGGATGTGGCTTCGACAGAGGCTGGATTCTGCTCCAACGCCAATCCTCGCTGCCCAAACAGGGTGACAAACACCGCTCCCGGCGGCCCCCAACTTCCTCCGCTGTCTTGGCTTTCCACGAAAATAGCATGCTTCCCCGGCGTCCACCCACTGGTGTCAATTGCTGCCCACAGCCCTTCGCTGGTGCTATTCAATGCGCCATCTGTCGGCGAAAGGGGATAGGTGGCTGTGATCTCCCAAGACGGTCTGTCCACGGTATACCGGCCAGCAGAAATGGGCTGTGTCGGTTCGACGCCATAGCCGTTGGCATAGGAACGAGTGTCATCAGCGGTGGCAGTGAGCGTGAGTGGCCGACCCGCATCAACGTGGGTGGCGGAAAGGGCAACCGAAAGCGTGTCTGGCCCTGCTGCCAGTTGATAGGGGCGGCGGGCTGCCCTGGCCGCATAGAGCAATGCATCGATGTTTTGCTGGACAATCGAACTCTCGAAATAGGAACAGCTCTGAAAGAAAGAGGTTCCCACCTCGAAGGTATAGGTTGCTACTCCGAATTCCCCATACGCAAAGTCGGTGGTGCTGCCGTCCACGGCATAGAGGCAGTTGGACGTGTTGCAGACCGAATAGCGATTAAAGTATCCGAACTTGCGTCCCAGTCGGCGCAATTCGGGCATATTGGGCGCGTCGGTGCCTGTATGATCCCAGGAATAGATGACCAAATTGCCGTAGGAGTGGAGGGAAATAAAAATGCCGTTGGTGTCCAACGGTGCGGCGTCGTTGATGTTTGGCCCCCGCTGGTCGGCAAAGACGCTGCGCAAGTAGCTCTCGATGGCCTGAACTTCCGGCTCGGAGCCAGCCGACGATCCCCGGTAGGTGACGCTGCACGGTTCAGGGGACGAGCAACCGCTGAAACATGTACCCCACAAGAACGAACTGTTCCGATTCAGGTCTACGCCATAGCTGAAGGGCGCGTTGAAAGGTGAGGAATTACACGCGGCTGGATTGTCTGTGTTTTTGCGCCAGGAATAGCCCTGCTCGGCCCAGCCCCGCCCATCCGGGTTGGCCTGGGGAATGATGTGGACTTCGTTGTAATCCAGCAGCCAGGTGATGTCCGGGTTCACCCCGTAGCCCGCAACCAGCTTTTCGGCGAAACGGGTGGCGATCTCGGCGGTGGCGTATTCCCGGGCGTGGATGGCCGCGATCAGCACAAACTTGCCCTTTTCGGTGGCGGTCGAGGCGCGATTGGTCAACACCAGTGCGTTGATGTCCGAACCGGCGGGGCCGCCAGGCGTCATTTTGTCGTAGCTGTCGCCAATGTCGATCCATTGGGCAATGGCCGGATTCTCTTCTGCCAGTTGGGACAGGTCGGCAAATGTTTCCGTCACCGTTCGATAGCAAGCGTAGCCGGGAATGCCGCTTGTCTGATCTTTGCTACGCACCACTGGCTGGGAAATCTCCGCGGTCTGTGCCACATCAACCGTCCAGGTGTAGCCGAGCAGTTGCAGCCAACGTTCCTGGCCGGGGTAGATCAGCGCCACCACTTCGCCCGCCTGCCGGTCAACCTCCCACACATCCAGGTTGCCGGTCAGGGGGCGCAGTGCGGCTTCGTCGGCAAAAGTGATACGTACCACTTGGAATTGGGGGATTGGGGATGGGGGATTGGGAGATTGGCACGGGTCTGAGAAGGGCGTTGGCGACTGGGAAGCAGGCAGACCTGTCGGGCTGGTCAAGTCCGGGCGACAGGGCGTGGCATCCTGGGCGGCAGGTGCGGCGTAGAGGCCTCGCTGGTTGAATTCCGACAACGCACCAACACCCAAAAGAAGCGCGAGAAGCGCTATACATGCCACCTGCCATCTGCCACCTGCCATGTCAACCCCCTACTTTTCCACCAACATACGATCAACCGCCGCCGTCAATTCCGCCAGGGTACTCACCTGCAAAATTGTGTCGCAGATGGGCGCGTAGTCCAGCATGTCGCTGTCGCCCGTGCCCCACATCATGGGCATCTCGGGGTTGAGCCAAAGCGTGCGCCGGGCGCGTCGGGCCATCATGCCAAAGACATCCAGCCGGGGATCGTTGTAATTGTTGCGTCCGTCGCCCACCACAATCAGCGTCGTGCGGCTGTCGATGGTGTCCAGATAACCGTCGGCAAAATTTTGCAGCCCCGTGCCCATGTCTGTGCTGTAATGTCCGGGTGGCATGCGTACCAACACCTGGCCGATGGCCGCGTTGGCGTCGTTGCCCTGAAAATCCGGCGTGATGTATTCCAGATGATCGATAAAGGCGAAGGCGTGGGTCTTGGTGACTAAATCCTGCAATTCGTAGATCAGACTCAGCATCAGCTCGGAGCAGTAGCGCATGGATGTGCTGATATCGCAGATGACGACGAGCTTGGGCTTGACCTTGCGATCCCGGTGCTTGATGTCGAAGGGCACGCTGCCGTGGCGCAGGTTGGCCCGAATGGTTGCTTTGGCGTCCAGTTGGCCGGTTTTGGCCCGCTTCTGGCGCAGGGCCACCCGGCTGCGCAGCAGAGAGGCCAGCTTGCGTACTTCCCGGCGCAGCTTGTGCATGTCGTCGTCCGACAGGGCATTGAAGGGGCGATCCATCAACCCGTCCATGGCGTCCTCTGGGCGCTGCTCGCTCATGTTTTCGGCGATCTTCTGCCCGGCAAACTGGCGTAGTTGCTCCTCCAGCCCCTGCATATTGGCCTGAATCAGTTGGCGCATCTGCTCCATGCGCTGTTTGTTCATCCCCATTTGGGCCATCAGTTTGGCGATCTCGTCCATAGCGTCCCGCACCGCGTCGAATTGGAGCGCGCGCTGCATGCGTCGGGCCATCCATTCCCGGTAGCGCAGATCGTCGGCCTGATTCAGCCCCACCATCTGGCCGAGTTGCTCCAACTCCTCCTTGCTCAGTTGCTCGCCCCGCAGCAGACGCTCCAACATCTCGCGCAGATGCTCGCCAAATTGGCGCAGGGCCTCGGCCAGCATGGCGGCCTCTTCCTCTGTCAAATCCTCGGTCAGGTTCATCAGCGGCGGCG
>JAHEML010000481.1 GCA_024643705.1 Caldilineaceae bacterium
GGTGGACGCCTATGTCTCTTTTCAGGACATGCAGGCCGACGCCCTGATCGGGTTGGGCCGGGCCGCCGAAGCCGTGGCCGTGATGGAAGCCCGGCTGCAACAGCGGGTGTCTGTGGCCGCGCGCCAGCGATTGGTGAACAGCCTGCTCCGGGCCGGCGACCTGGCGCGGGCAGAACCAGAAGCCCAAGCCCTGGTGAAAAGCAGCGAGATCACCGCCTACTTGTGGACAATGCTCGGCGATGTCAAACTGGCCGCGGGCGATCTGGCCGGGGCCGAAGCCGCCTATCTGCGCCACCGGGCCATCGCGCCATCCAGCAGCATCGCCTTGCTGGGGCTGGCCCGGCTCTACGCGCAGCAGGGCGACGGGGTGACCGCCGCGGCCTATGGGGTGCAGGCATACACAGTTGGCGAAGGCGAGCGAGAACACTCGGTGCAATTTCTGCGCCAGTTGCGGGATTTCTTTGCCGACAACGGCGACCCGACCAGAGCCGCCGAAGCCGACGCGGAATTAGCCCGGCGCTTCCAGGAGGAGACAGCCGCGCTCAACTTGGAGCTGGACGGTAGCGCGCCCGCGGTTTTGTCAAAGGAGAATACGCCCAGCCTGCCCACCCCGCCGCCCCTCCCCGATCTGGCCGCGGTGCCCGTCAGCGACGGCGAGCGGGCCGCGCTGGAAGCCGGAGCCGAGCAGCTTTTTGGCTTCACCTCCCTGCTCCACGCCCAGACGGAAATTATGGCCTGCGCCCGCCGGGGGGAAAACGTGCTGGCAATCCTGCCCACAGGTGCGGGCAAATCCCTCTGCTACCAACTGCCCGCCTTTATGGACGACGGTGTGACCTTCGTCATCTCCCCCCTGATCGCGCTGATGAAAGATCAGGTGGATAGCCTGCCAGACGACCTGCGGGCGCAGACCGTCGCCATCAACAGCAGCCTGGACGGGGACGAACTGGCCGCGGCCATCCAAGATGTGGCGAGCGGACGCTACAAGCTCGTCTACGCCGCGCCCGAAAGACTGCGTCAGCGCCCCTTTCTCCATGCCCTGCGCGCGGCCGGGCTGAGTCGTCTGGTCATCGACGAGGCCCACTGTGTCTCGGTCTGGGGCCACGACTTCCGCCCGGATTATCTGCACATTGCCCAGGCCCGGCGGGATTTGGGCGAGCCGACTGTGCTGGCCCTCACTGCCACTGCGCCCCTGCTGGTACGCGAGGATATCGAACGCCAGTTGTTCGGGGTGGGCGAAGGCACAGAGGCGCTGCGGGTGATCGCCACCGACACCTTTCGCCCCAATCTGCGCTTTCTCGCCTATCCCTGCCGCAACGAGGACGAAAAACTGGGCCATCTGCTCGCGCTCTGTGCCGGGCTGAAAGGCAGCGGCATTGTCTACGCCCGTACCCGCCGCCGCTGCGAAGAACTGGCCGCGCTTTTGTCCCAACAAGGGGTGGACGCCGATTTTTATCACGCGGGTATCGCCAACCGCAGCCAGGTGCAAGACCGTTTTATGCAGGGCGACGTGCGGGTGATTGTGGCGACCATTGCCTTTGGGATGGGTGTGGACAAGTCGGACATCCGTTTTATCGTCCACTACGGTCTGGCTGATTCGGTGGAGTCGTACTACCAGGAAGCAGGCCGGGCCGGGCGGGACGGCAAACCGGCCCATTGCGTGCTGCTGCACAGTTCGTCGGACCAATCCACCCTGACCCGCAATGCCAACCGGGGGCGGCTGACCATCGAATTTCTACGCAGCCTGTACGGCCTGGCTAAACGCTGGGCCGCGGGTGGGCGTTTTGCCATTGTGCCCACCGACGAGTTGGTGCGCGCCACCGAACACGACGATACCCAGGTGCGGGTGGGGCTAAGCACCCTGGAGCAGGCCGGCCTGCTGGTGCGCCACTACGATCCGCCCAGAGCCGTCAGCCTGCACCGTCTGAATCAAGGTCTGAATCAAGGTCTGAATCAAGGCCAGGATGCCGGATTCGACACTTTCGCCGACGCGGTACACCTGCGCGTCGGCCAGATCGTCACCCGATCCTACGCAGAGCTTTGCCGCTCTGCCGGGATTGCACCCACGGCATTGGAGGAACAATTGCTTGCTTGGCAGGCAGCCAAGCATCTCACATTCTCGCCCAGTGGCCGGGATCTGCTGCTGGAACTGCCGCCTGCACCGGCTGATTCGTCCACCCGCATCGACGCCCTCCTGCGCCGTGACGAGGCGATCCAGGCCCAGCGCGTCACCGAAATTGTGCGCTACGGGCGCACCCGCCACTGTCGACACGGCCATTTGGCATCGTATCTGGGTGGCACGCCACGGGAAAAGTGCCCGGTCTGCGACAACTGTGTGGATGATCTGGTTCAGACCGACGACGCTGATTTGCCCAGCGACGCCGAGCAGTTGCGCACCATTCTGCTGGCCCTGGAAAAGCACGGCTGGGGCTGGCGCAGTCTGCTGGGTGTGCTGCGGGGCGATGCCGCCATGCAGGATCGGGCGGGCCAAAGCGCTGGATTCGGCGGCCTTGCCTTTCGCAGCGAAGCCGCCATCCGCGGGATGGCCCAGACACTTCTGGCTGCCGGTCTGCTGGTGGAGGAGGAACTATCTCACGGGGGGATCGTCGTGGGGCTGACAGATGTGGGGTGGCGAGCCTTGAGGTCAACGGATATGCTTGATGGGCTGACAAAATAAACTGACGGAATAAACTGACAGAATAAAAGGTATACAACAACGAAAGGAAAGAGCCATGACGCGAGTTGTAATGCTGGGAGCCACCGGACACGTGGGTACATACCTTGTCCCCCGGATGGTAGAGGCAGGTTACGAAGTGGTGGCTGTCAGCCGGGGCCAGCGAAAACCCTACCAAACCCACGGCGCGTGGAAAGAGGTGCGCCAGGTGATGATTGACCGCACAGCGACCGAAGCCGCGGGCACATTTGGCGCACAGATTCGCGATCTGAAACCAGATGTGGTGGTGGATATGATCTGTTTTACCCTGGACAGCGCCCAACAGTTGGCCGAGGCCCTGAAAGGAGAGGTACAGCACTTTCTCCATTGTGGCACTGTCTGGGTGCATGGCCCCAGCGTACAGGTTCCCACCACTGAGAGTCAGCCCCGCACCCCCTTTGGCGAATATGGAATCCAGAAAGCGGCCATCGAGAGCTATCTGCTTGATGAAGCCCGCCGCAACGGCTTCCCCGCTACCTGCCTCCATCCCGGCCATATTGTCGGCCCCGGCTGGAACCCGTTGAATCCGGCAGGTCATTTCGATCCGGCTGTCTTTACACAGATTCGCAGGGGCGAGGAACTGCTGCTACCCCACTTTGGGCTGGAAACCGTCCATCACGTCCATGCGGATGACGTGGCCCAAATCTTCTTCCGGGCCATGCAGCATTGGTCAACCTCTGTAGGAGAGAGCTTCCACGCGGTGTCGCCCGCCGCGGTCACACTGCGCGGCTACGCCGAGGCTGTCTATGGGTGGTTCGGCCACAAACCCAATCTGCGCTTTGCGCCGTGGGAGGAATTCGCGGCGGCCACCAATGAAGCTGATGCCGTCAAAACCTGGGAACACATTGCCCATAGCCCAAATTGCAGCATCGAAAAGGGGCAGCGTCTCTTGGGCTATCAACCCCGCTACACATCCTTCGAGGGTATTTACGAATCGGTTCAATGGCTTGTGGGCCAGGGGAAGATATGAGCAGGCAGAAGGTACTGATCACCGGCGTGACTGGGCTGGTGGGCTACGCAACCTATACCCACCTGGCGTCACAGCCGGAGCGCTACGAAGTCTACGGGCTGGATCGCCAGCGGACCATGTCGGCGCGCACCCCCGACGCGTGGCACAACGAAATTCCCGACGAGCGCTTTCACCTGTGTAATTTGACCGATTTCGACGGCATCCGGCGGGCGGTGGCGGGAATGGATGTGGTGGTTCATCTGGCCGCAGACCCCAAAGGTGATGGCTGGGAAAGTCTGCGGGACAACAATCTGATCGGGGCTTATCACATGTTTGAGGCCTGCGCCGAAGCCGGGGTGCAACGAATTGTGGCGGCCAGCAGCATCAC
>JAHEML010000482.1 GCA_024643705.1 Caldilineaceae bacterium
AATTGGCCCGATCTGCTCTGGCGGCCAGTGCTGGCAACCGCAGGGATGGCCGCAACGATTTATGGGCTAACCGGCGTTGGATTAACTGTCTGGCTTGGGGTGGGGGCGGGCTGGGTGGTCTACGGCCTGCTCTTCTGGCTGGTCGGCGGTCTGCGGGGGGAGGATATGGCGATTGTGGCCCGGGCGTTGCCCCTGGGGCGCTTGCGAAGAGTCGAAACAGTTGGCTCAGACTGAAAGTGTAGCCAGCTTCAATTCTACATCCACACCAAAATCGGCTATACTGACAACTCAAATCCAGCCGAACCATTCCCTTTCCACTAGCCAAACAACATGCGATCAACCATACAAAACCGACACAACATTATCAACCGGCGGGGTCAACGCGCCGGGTACACTGCCTTCATTCTGCTCTCGTTCCTACTTCTCCTTTCTGGCTGTGCAGCCGATCCCATGACAGTCAACGAGGTGCTGCAAGCCATGCCAGGCCTGTTGCAGGAGCCACCCACGGGTATCCAAATGTTGGAGAGCAACGCAAGCCCCCTGCCCACCAACGAGGCACAACCCAGCGAGGCACAAACCAGTGAAGCCAGCGCAGAAACAGCAGACGTGACCACAGTTGAGAATGTGGATGTTGCCCCCGCCGACGAAACAGTCGACGAATCGCTCGACGAATCAGCCGTGATCAGCCCCACCGTGACTGTGAAGAATCGAAGCGTCAACGTGCGCAGCGGCCCCGGCCTGGACTTTTCCGTCCTGTTTGGCGCTCGCCAGGGGGATGCCTTCGAAACCTTGGGATCAAGCGAAGATGGGGCATGGTGGCAAATTTGCTGCGTTCCTGGCCCCAACGACGAAGCAGACAACCCCACCCAAAAGGCATGGATATCTAACCGGGTGGTGGATGCAAACGAGGCCGCGGTTGAACTGGGCGTGCTGCGCCCTCTCTTCCCCGATGATCTCTCGGCAGCTTGGGACGTGACATATCAATGCGGTTCCGAGCGCTGCGCCGTGGCCGAATGCTCGGCTCAAGTTGCCGCCTCGGTTCGCAACGCAGCAGACCCCCGCTGGCTGGAGATCGACCGGATTGTCACCTGGGACGAAAACTGCGGCGAAGATTCATCCTGGCTCCATCAGGTAGACCGCACAGACGGAACCGAGCGCTATCCCAACAGCACAGGTCTCTTCTTCTTCAACTATTGGGTGGGCGCAAAACCCGGCCCAATCAACAGCAACTACACCCTGGGCGAATCGGAGATTGCCAGTTGGTGTGGCGAACCCCAGACCGCAGAGGTAGAAGAAGAGGGGGGCTGGACATCGGCCTATGAAGGCGTGACCTGCTACGACGAACGCACAGGCATGCTGGTGGCGATGAAATATACCAAACGTTGGCTCTTCACAGGCGAATTTGAAGGGGAGACCTACGACAAGGCCTACTTCGGGGACTTTGAAGTGTATGACGTGGTGCTAACGGAAACCAATGTAGAGTTGGACATCACAGACGGCAACTGACTGTTGCTCGCTGGTTCAGAATAAGATTTGGTGACAAACGTAGTGGGTGTTGCGTACACAAGTATACGCAACACCCACTACGCACTATTTCACTACGCACTATTTTCAGTCCAGATAATCGTAGGCAATCAGCGTCAAGAACTCTACAAACTCATCGGTCAGGATCAATTCGTCCAGAATCTCGCCTGCTTCCTCGTAGCGATCCGCTGAAGAACCGCCCAACTTCGCCAATTCCTCATCCCGAATCTGCTCGTACAACTCCCGGTTGATCACCCGGCCATCGTCCAGCTTGGCTCCGTGGCGGATCCACTGCCAGATTTGGCTGCGGGAAATCTCCGCGGTGGCTGCGTCTTCCATCAAATTATAGATGGCCGCCGCACCGTTGCCCACCAGCCAGGCGTTGATGTATTGGAGCGAAACGTCCACGTTCAGCCGCAGGCCTGCCTCGCTGATTGTGCCACCCGGCACATGGATGGCTATAATCTCCTCGGCGGTGACCTTTACATCTGCCCGTATCCGTTCCCGCTGATTGGCCTTGCCATTCAAGTTGCGTTCAAAAATCTCATGTACCAGGGGAACCAGGTCCGGGTGGGCCACCCACGTACCATCGCAGCCATCCTGGGATTCCCGCTCCTTGTCGACGGTGACCTTGGCGAACGCGTTGCGATTCACTTCTTCGTCTCGCCGGCTAGGGATAAAGGCAGCCATACCACCGATGGCGTGTGCACCGTGGCTGTGGCAAACATGGATCATGCGCTCGGTGTAGGCCCGCATAAAGGGCGTGGTCATGGTCACCTGTGCCCGTTCCGGCACAAGACGAGTGGGATCGTTGCGGAATTTTTTGATGCAGCTAAAGATGTAGTCCCAGCGGCCCGCGTTTAGCCCCGCCGAGTATTCTCGCAGTTCGTAGAGAATCTCCTCCATCTCAAGCGCGCCCAAAATTGTCTCGATCAGCACGGTGGCCCGGAAAGAACCATGCTCGATCCCCAGGGCGTCCTCGGCATACGCGAAAACATCCCGCCAGAGCCGGGCCTCCAGGTGGCTTTCCAGCTTGGGCAGGTAGAAATAGCAGGATGATCCCCGTTCGGCCCGCGCCTCTGCGTTGTGGAAGACGTAGAGACCAAAGTCGAAAAGGCTGGCGCTCACCTCTTCGTCGTTGACGGTCATGTGCTTTTCCAGCAGATGCCAGCCCCGGGGCCGCACCAGCAAGGTGGCCGTCTTTTCGTTCAGTTCATAGACCCGCCGGCAGGCGTCGCGCAAATTCTGCTGGCCCAGCACACAATTTTCCCAAGTGGGCGAGTTGGCATCCTCAAAGTCAGCCATAAAGACATCCGCGCCGCAGTTGAGTGCGTTGATCACCATTTTGCGGTCCACTGGCCCAGTGATCTCCACCCAACGCTGGAGTAGATCCTCTGGGGTGGGAGCCACCTGCCAATCGCCACCCCGGATGTGAGCTGTTTCGGCCAGAAAGCCGGGCACCTCGCCGCCATCGATCCGGGCCTGGCGCTCCACCCGAGCAGCCAGCAACGCTTCTCGCCGCGCGTTGAATTCCAGATGCAGGTCGGCGACAAAGGCCAAAGCATCCGGCGACAAAATTTCGTCGATCCCAAATGCATCGGGAGCGTCAACCTCGTCGATCTCAATGGAAACCCGTTCTACATTCTCTTCGTCGTGCTGGTGCATCCTTTTCTCCTCGCGTATTGGGGTATTTGGTTTGGTATTTATCAGGCAGGCTGTGCTTCATTTTGGATGATTGGCACAAACCTAGTTTCGGCTAAATAATCTGACAGAGCCACCCGCGCTCGTTCGGCATAGACACCGTAGCGCTGCTGCTTGCCCCGCACCCGTTCTTCCAGATCGGGCAGCAGCCCCATGTTTGCCTTCATGGGCTGGAAATTTTCCGGGTCTGCGTGGGTGATGTAATAGAGCAGGCTCCCCATCATCGATTCCCGCGGGGGGACGATGAGCGGTTGGTCATCCAGCAGTCGGGCCATATTGATGCCAGCCAGCAGTCCGCCCATTGTGCTGCCCACATAGCCCTCGGTTCCGGTGATCTGCCCGGCAAAAAAGAGATCGGCCCGATCCCGGTATTGGAGCGTGGGGTGCAGCAGAGTGGGGCTGTTGATAAATGTGTTGCGGTGCATCTGGCCCAAGCGCACAAACTCGGCACCGGCCAAGCCAGGGATCATCTGCAAAATGTCCGCTTGCTGCCCCCACTTCACATTCGTCTGAAAGCCCACCATGTTGTAGAGCGTTCCTGCCACATTGTCCTGGCGCAACTGGACAACCGCGTGGGGTCGCCGCCCAGTGCGCGGGTCGCGCAGGCCCACCGGGCGCATGGGGCCATAGGCCAGGGAATCTATACCCCGGGACGCCAGCACTTCGATGGGCATACAGCCCTCAAAATAGCGTTCCAGTTCCGCGTCTGCGCCCTTCAGCTCGTTCTTGGGCGAATCGAGCAACGCGGCCACAAAAGCTTCGTATTCGGCTTTGTTGAAAGGGCAATTGATATAATCGCCCTC
>JAHEML010000483.1 GCA_024643705.1 Caldilineaceae bacterium
CCGCTGCAAAAGCCCCTGCACATCCGCGTCGTCTTCGGCTGCTTCCAACTGGGAGAGCAACTTTTCTCCCCGGCTGCCGCCCAACGTCATCACGCACTGCCCTTGCCAGAAAATACGCACCACACCGTTCTTATGGGCTTGCCATGTAAACGTTTCGTGTCCCAACCAATGCTCCCCTTCGAATCGTGGCGTTTTGCTGCCGCTGCAAGTGAGTGATGTTAGTGGGTACGAATGTAAGGCGCAAAAACCACCTGCTGGTGATAAAGGCTCAGATAGACATTGTCGGTAGCAAGCAATCGATCGATGGTGGTCGAAACATCCGCCACCGGCGGCGCGCTGCCGTCGAAAAAGCCAAGCGCCTTCTGCCAGACCCGCTCCCCGGCCCGCTTCCCCACATCCCGCCCCTGGACATCCCCCTGCACAAAGTGAATCCCCCCATAGCGCCGGGAAAGTCCCGCTTCGTCGGCGGCTTGGGTAAAGGTATCCCATTTCAACAGTACCGAGCGAGAAGGGGAGTAGTTGAACTCTACGGGTGATGTCCCGGCTCGGTAGAGTTCGTAGGCCCCAAACTCGTCGCTGCCTGTGTATGCGCGCAGAATCACCGCCGCGGCCGCGCTGAATGCGCTGTGGCCGGAAACAAACTCGGCAAAGGCTGGGGTAACGAAGCAGTCGGTTTGATAGGGTTTCCACTTCTCGCCCAAAATCGTCTGGGTTCCCGAATAGGGGCCACCCCAGGCGACGATCTCCTGGCCTTTGAAAAGTTCGCGGATGGCGGTGATGGGTCGCACGGAATCGTAGATGCGCTTGAGTTTCCAGGCCACAATGCCCGCATCCAGGGTGGCGTTGTTGACCGCGAAAAAGAGTTTGGCGTCGTCGTCCAGTCCGTGGACATCCCGGAAAGAGACAAACTGGCTGAAGAGCGCCCAATGGCCCGGCGGGAATTCGCTGCTGGGGCCATCGGCCCAATACTGGGATATGGCAATACCGTAGTCATCCAGATGGGCGCTATAGCTGATGATCTCCTGGGCCTGGGCGGTAAATTCCGGCGATGGGTAGCGGATTGGGCCGCTGGTCGCGGTGATCACCGGGCCGTCGTCCAGAGCGAAGGGAATCACATTGCCCCAGTGGGGGCCGATGTAGGTCTGGGTGATCAGGTTGCCGCTCAGACAGACGCCCTGTACGTTGCCATTGGCTGTGCGCAGGGGCTGCCAATGGTTCAGGTCATTCAACTCGTCTGGGTTGTTCACAGGTTGGTAGCCTGTGGTGTCGGCGTAGCCACCCAATTGATTCGAGCCGTCGCCCCGGCGATAAAGGAGCACAATGGCTCCGGCCAGATTTCCCATGCCTTCTGGTGTGGATGGGTCAGTCGTCACAATTGCCGGATCATAAGCGAGAACATCAATCATTTTGGAATCAAAGAAGCGTGTGAACTTGGGAAAGAGGTCCAGCAAGACACGGTAGGCGGCAAAGCTCACCGCGATGCTCTTGTTGTCCAGGGTACGTTCGGCGGGCGGGCGACGGAAACGATCACCCAGCAAAGTGCCCACGGCTGTCTCGTCATATTGGCTCCATGCTTCGTATTGGGCTGTGTGGAGCATGGCAAGAACCCGGGCCACCATGGGCGGGCCGGGGGGTTGGGAGCGGATGGCATCCAGGGCCACAGTGTCCCAAAAGAGGATCATGTTATCTCGGGCGATAGCTGGATTGACGGTGACCGGCAGATAGTGGGCAGGGATAGCCACTGGCGTATCGGGGGGATTGTGGGTGGGCTGGGGTTGTTGGGCTACCGCGCTGCTTTTGGTTGCCCAGAGCAGAATGGCAACCAGCGAAAAGCCTAGCAAAAGTTGGGCTGCCAAGCCCCGAAAGAGAGACGGAAGGAGAGATGGATGTCGTGTGGGTCTTGTTTGGTGTGACATGGTTGGTCTTGATACTCCTGCCTGGAACAATCAGCAATGAAAATGGGGCGTTGATGAACGAAGGTTTATCCTGATTTTACCCGCTGTGATCCCCCAATCAGCGTTATCCACGCTCTATTTTGAAATCAACGGAGTAGAAAGCCAGAGGCCAGCGGGTCGTCCGGGTCTATGAGAAGCTCGTTGCGTCCACAAATATGGGCGCTGCCGCCCACCCTGGGGATGACCGCTTCGTATCCGGCGAACGAG
The DNA here is from genome assembly GCA_024643705.1 of Caldilineaceae bacterium. Taxonomy (GTDB): domain Bacteria; phylum Chloroflexota; class Anaerolineae; order Caldilineales; family Caldilineaceae; genus JACQGT01. The sequence goes on from JAHEML010000483.1 coordinate 2,163, forward strand.
GTCGTATGCATGGCTGTGCCCGTAAAAGTAGTCCCCAGGATGCTTTCAACCGTGAATGGTTGGCCCAGTCCGATTTCTCCCCGGTGGAAATGGAGCGCGGCCCGGGCGCTGACACCTGTCCCTGTGGGCGATCGGTCTACCTCGCCATCGGCAAAGATACAAACATTGCGGCTGTGATGCGCCGGATCGTGGGCCGGGCCGACAAGGATTGTCCCGTAGAGAAAGCCCAAATCCTCCTCCAGAGGATGGCGGATGGGCAGGCTCGCCATGACCGCCCGTTTGATCGCCATGCCTGTTTGGATCAGTTCGCGAAAGTTTTCCGGCCCCAGTCCGATCCCCACTTCTTCGGCGCGACAAAAGGCGTAGAACGCGCCACCGTAGGCCACATCGTAGCGCACCGAACCAAGCCCCTCCACCTCCACCACTTGATCCAGGGCGTAGACAAACGACGGCACATTGTGAAACCAGACCTGGGCCACCCTTTCGCTCTCGCGCCGGGCGTAGGCTGTCACCCTTCCAGCGGGGGCGTCCAGGCGTATTTCCAGCACAGATGGGTTGTCGGCCAGTGGTTCGCCGCTGATCAGCCCCGTCTCGACACCCACTTGGGCCAGGGCAAGAATGCCGTGACCGCACATGGTGCTAAAGCCCTCGTTATGCACAAAGAGCACACCCGCGTGGCCGTCGGCGGTCACCGGCTCGGTGAGGATAGCCCCGTACATGTCCGCGTGGCCACGGGGTTCCCATAGGGTCGCCGTGCGCAGATGATCCCAACGTTCTTTTGCATAGCGACGTTTGGCGAGAATGGTGTCGCCCAGGATGGGGGGCAGGCCACCGGTGAAGATGCGCAGGGGTTCGCCGGCTGTATGCGCGTCGATGGTGGTGATGCGGGTCCAGTGGTCGGGGGGTGTCCAGGAGGAAGCGGGTAGCATACCGGAGACCTTTCGTCGTTAGGGCAAATAGAGTACCAGTCGTTGGGTCGCGATAATCGTGTCCCCCAATCGCCATTCCAGCACACCTGCGCTGGCTCCCGGCGACCAGAATCCGGGTGGTGGCAGCAGCAAATGTCGGAATAGCCGCAGCCGTTGCCTCTCCCAAGCGGGGAGAAAGAGGGCGGGTGTCTCGCCCTCGGCTTGCAGAAACCAGCGCTTTTGATCTACATCGTAGACCCGATCCAAGGCTGTGGGCCTGGCGGTGGTCTTCAGGATCGCCCAGCCATAACTTGCCTCGGCGGCCCCCACAAGGGCGCGGGCATCAAAATAGCGATCAGCGCTACCCAGGATGACTGCAAAGAGTTGATGGCCGTTGCGGTCGATCCCGGCGATGAGGGATTGCCCCGCCGCTGTCGTTGTCCCCGTCTTCACCCCATTGGCTCCGGGGTACGTGCCCAGCAGTTGATTGGTGGTTGCCAGCGCATGGCCGGCTACCAGTGCGCTGGCTGTGCCGGTGATCTGGCGAAAAAGAGGATACTCCCAGAGAAGCCGGGTGAGGGCGAGCAGGTCTTGGGCGCTGCTGGTCTGCCCTGGGGCATCGAAACCGTTGGGGTTGACAAAATGGGTCTGGGCCAACCCAAGCTCTTGGGCGCGGTCGTTCATGCGTTGGACAAAATTTTCTACCGTGCCGGAATGATGGCGGGCCAATGCCATGGCCGCATCGTTGCCGCTGGGGATGAGCAATCCCCACAGCAATTCTTCGGCGGTCAACACCTCGCTGGCCTGCAAGCCCATGGTTGCCTCGCCCACCAAATCCCGGGCTTCAACCACAACCCGCTGATCCAGCCCACCCTTTTCGAAAATCAGCAGTGCTGTCATCAACTTTGTCAGGCTGGCGGGGGCGCGGACCACGTCTGCGTT
>JAHEML010000484.1 GCA_024643705.1 Caldilineaceae bacterium
GCCTACGGCCAAGGCCACGTTGCCGGGCAGAGTCCAGGGCGTGGTCGTCCAGGCCAGCAGGAATGTGTTTTCCTCGCCCTGCACAGCGAATTTGACGAAGACGCTGGGGTCGATGGTGTCCTCCTTGTAGCCGAGAGAAAGCTCGTGGCTGCTGAGGGGCGTGCCGCAACGGGGGCAATAGGGCACCACTTTGTAGCCCTGGTAGAGCAACCCTTTGTCCCAGAACTGCTTGAGTATCCACCAGAGAGATTCTACGTAATCGGTTTTCATGGTTACATAGGCTTCATCCAAGCTGACCCAAAAGGCCATGCGCTCGGTGAGGGCTTCCCAGTCGCTCAGATATTCCCAGACCGATTCTTTACACATTTCGTTGAAGGCGGCCACGCCATAGGCTTCGATCTGCTCTTTGCCGGTCAGCTTCAGCCGCTTTTCCACTTCCAGTTCCACAGGCAGGCCGTGGGTGTCCCATCCACCCTTGCGCAAGACGTGGTAGCCTTGCATGGTTTTGTAACGGGGGAACATATCTTTGAAGGCGCGGGCCAGCACGTGATGGATGCCGGGGCGTCCGTTGGCGGTGGGTGGCCCTTCAAAGAAGACGAACTCCGGCCCGCCTTCCCGTTCTGTCATGGAGCGCTGGAAGACATTCTTCTGCTTCCAACGTTTTTGCACGTTCTCTTCCATCTCGGGGAAAGAGACACCGGGCTTTACTTCCTGAAATTGCTGTTTGCTTGTCATTAGTGATACGCTCCTGTCGATTGAAGGATCAATCGCTCTGAATATCTATCGTCTTGTCAGCCGCTCAGGCTGGCTCCATCCCCAGCCCAGTTTATACAATCCCCGTTCTACCCAGGCCGCATAACTGCACTGAACCCACTCTTCGGGTCTGCCGATCAGCCCATGCTGCACAGGGTCGTAGTGTATGGTGTCAATACGCCGGGCGAATTCTTCTTCGCTTGCCACTTTTTCCAGCCCAAAGCGCGGCTCCCATACCACCATTTCCGCCGGGTTGCCCATCAATTGGGCGAAGTCTTTGGTGTAACACTCCTGTACTCGTCGCACCATTTCACTGGCCTGTCCCTCTCGGCTGGGATGCAGAAGCAGGTGGCTGTGATCGGGCAAAATCACCCAGGCATGCATCACAAAAGCCAACTCCCGGCGCACCTCCCGCAGAACAGAGCGCAACAAATTGGCTGCCTCCGCTCTGGCGAAGATTTGCTCACCCCGAACGCTGTTGAGAGTGACGAAAACGGTTCCCTCGCGAAAATGAGCGGCATAGGCCGAGAGCGGCGGGTCGGGGATGATAGGCATGGGCCGCTACTCCAACTCGATGTAAATGCGCTTGTTGATCGCCCCTTTGCTTTTGTAATCCGTCACCCGCATTTGCCCCACTTCCGATGTGTTGCGGACATGGGTTCCGCCATCTGCCTGCAAGTCCAGCCCCGCCAGCTCGATGGTGCGAATTTCGCTAATGCCCTCCGGCAGCAGGTTGATCTTGGTGCGAATGAGATCGGGAATCTGGAATGCCTCTTCTCTGGGCAAAATCTGTGACCGTACGGGGCGGGCTGCGGCGATCTCGGCGTTGCACTTCTCTTCAATGTCGGTCACCAGTTCCCGGCTCATCGCGGCAAACTCAAAATCCATACGCCCCGCGCCGGGGTCCATATTGCCGCCAGTGACAGATGCCTCGTAGTCCCGCCAGACAACGCCACAGAGAATGTGCATGGCGGTGTGGGTGCGCATAAGTAAGTAGCGCCGCTCCCAGTCCAATTCGCCGTGGACACCCTGGCCGATGACCATTTCAGGCAGGCCACTATCCGTGGCTTCCAGAGTATGCCAGACGGTCGCGCCTTCCTTCTTGACCTTTGCCACCCGCAACCGTCGATCAGAGATTGTCAGCCAGCCTTCGTCGCACAGTTGGCCGCCCCCACCGGGGTAGAAGGCAGTGTGATCGAGAGCCACTCGGTCGCCGTCGACTCCGTTGATGGTTGTGTCAAAGTGTTGCAAATAGGCATCGTTGTAATACAGCAACTCTGTCATTATTCTTTGTCTCCTTGCAGGGGCAAACACATCCAGTCGATATCATGGTAACGTTCGCCGATTTTGATGTAGCGCGGTTCCCGGTGGGAGAATTCAAATCCATAGCGTTCGTACAGACGACGGGCCGGATCGTTGCCGACCGTTACAGCCAGAATGATCTCCTCTAGCCCTGGCTGCCCTTTGGCAAATGTCACGGCACTGTCCAACAGAAGCCAGCCGAGACCATGGCCCCTGGCTTCTGGGGCAACGTACATTTGGTAAATACCCCCCCGATGCCGGGTTTTCGTCCCGCCACTTCGGCCAAAACCGGCTAACCCAACCAATGTATCAGCCAGAAAAGCGCCAAAGAGGGTGAAGGTCTCGGTTTGGCTGCCCAATCGTTTGGCTATATCCTCCAACGATTGCTGTTCAAACTCCTCTGCCGAGGAACCGAATGCCTCTGGGTGTTCGATTAGGGCGCGCAGCCGAATGGCTTGGTATTGGGCTGCGTCGTCCAGGGTCAGCCGGCGTACGTTTGCTTGATCCACTGTTTCCCCCCTTTTTGAGCCAATAGAAAAAGCCCATCCCCAATCGGGGACGGGCCTATTGGTCCGCGCTACCACCCCGGTTCCCGGCTGATACACAGTGCCGGACACCTCGCTGCAAGGCGATGCAAGCATCACGTTGCTGTGTTTGATAACGGTTCACAAGACCGTCGGCGTCTACTGGACGAATCTAGCTACTCATCGTCGTTGGGGCCGCTGCTCAGGAGGGATTTTCATGCCTGTGTGTGCGATCCGGTTTCCACCATCCCGGACTCTCTGGACGACACCACAGAAATTACTCGTCTCCGTCAACGCTTTTCATCTTTGCTGGGCTACAGTGTAGCAAGGGAATCAAACTTTGTCAATCCATAAATTCTTTTGCGGATGAATGCCAGGACTCGCCGTTGTCGTCAACGGACGATTCGAGAAGGAGAACACGCACCGATTCCACCGCCCGCCCATCCACCGATTCCACAGTAAAGGTGACACCAGCTGTCGTTGCCTCGTCTCCTGTTTCAGGAATCCGACCCAATAGGCTCATGATCAGCCCACCAACCGTATAAATTTCGGGGTGAGACAGATTCAGATCGAAGTGCTGGTTTAGCTCGTCCAGCAGCAAAGAACCTTGCACCCGCAGTTCCCGGTCGCCCAGCACCTCGAAAGGCGCTCGCTCCTCGTCAAATTCGTCTTGAATTTCGCCAACAACTTCTTCGATCAGGTCTTCGGTTGTCACGATCCCGGCTGTGCCGCCAAATTCGTCGATCACAACGGCAAGGGTGGCCTTCTCCCGGCGGAAATGGTCCAGCATGAGTTCCAAAGAAAGGGTTTCGGGCACGACAATCACCGGTCGTAGTTGAGCCATTTCGTGCAGGTCGAGCGGGCCATCATCCAATAATTGCTGGCGGGCCAAATCTTTGATGTGCAACAAGCCGATGATCTTGTCCAGATTGTCCTGGTAGATGGGGTAACGGGAATGCAGAGAGTCACAGGCGATTGCCAATGCGCGCTCCGGGTCTTCGTCCACCGAGATGCCTTCGATACGAGTGCGGGGCGTCATCACCTGGCCGACGGTGCGTTCCCGCATGTCGAGAATGTTTTCGATGTACAACTGCTCAGAAGACTCCAGCAGCCCTCCCTCAAAACTCTCGCCGACAATAATCTCCAGTTCTTCAGCCGAGAAAAGCCTGTCGTGTGCGTCGGCTTGGGGAATTCCCACCAGGCGCATAATTCGATTCGCGATGATGTTCAGCACAAAAATAACTGGGGATAAGATGCGTTCGATGACAGAGACAGGGCCAATCACCCGCAGGGCTGTGGCTTCGGGTGCTTGCAACGCAATAGATTTGGGTACCACCTCGCCCAGAACCACGTGCAGGTAGGTCATCAGCCCGATGGCGATGATGGAAGCGACGCTGTGGGCCGTCACTTCGGCAAGCTGGCCG
>JAHEML010000485.1 GCA_024643705.1 Caldilineaceae bacterium
CGTGGCGGAGTATGCGCTTGCGTTGACCTTATGCGGGCTGCGGCGCATCCCCCAATTGCATCATCAAATTTTGACAGACCTTTCGCCTTGGGACTATGCACCGGCAGATGGTGTTGGGTTGGCCGGTGGGCGGGGGCAGCAGTACGGGGACAATTCTCGTTTTACGAATGGCACTGTGGCCGGGAAGCGGGTGCGCATTGTGGGTGCCGGCAACATCGGCAGCCGCTACGCCAGTTTTGTCAACATGCTTGGTGCAGATGTGGCCGTGTGGGACCCCTTCGCGGCCGAGCCTGCTTTCCATCGGGCGGGTTCGCGTCGGGAATTTTATTTGGAGCGGTTGGTGCAGGATGCAGAGATTTTTGTACCGATGGTTCCCTTAACTGAATCGACCAAGGGGCTGGTGACTGCGGAACTCATCCGTTCGTTGCCCACGGGCTGCTTGGTGGTGATGGCAACGCGGGCCAATATCTGCCATATGCCCACTGTGCGGCAACGGGTACTGGCCGATGAGCTTTCCCTGGCTGCGGATGTCTTCGACGTGGAGCCACTGCCCCTGGACGATCCACTGCTGGGGCGGGGAAATGTGGTTCACTCTCCCCACAACGCCGGGCGTACCCGCTATGCCAACGAATGTTGGGCCGCGGCCCTGGCGGATCAGTTTCGGCCAGTTTGAGAGAATGATAGACGGAAATTACTCCTGTACACCCGCCAGCGTCAACTCCCGCGCCCGGTGGCAGCTGACGAAGCGATCCGGCAGGATCTCTTCCAGTGCAGGGGATTCTGTGCGGCAGCGGTCGATGACGTGCTTGCAGCGGGGATGGAAGTAGCAGCCACTGGGGGGCGAGGCAGGGTCGGCCACTTCGCCTTCCAGGATGATGCGCTGGGAGCGCAGGCGGGGGTCGGGTTTGGGGACAGCGGAGAGCAGGGCTTCGGTGTAGGGGTGCAGGGGTTGCTGGAAGAGTTCCTCGGTGGCGGCGATTTCCACGATTTTGCCCACATACATCACGGCCACCCGGTCGCTCACATGCTTGACGACGCTGAGATCATGGGCCACAAAAAGGTAGGAAAGCCCCATCTCCTCCTGCAATTCCAGCATCAGGTTGATGATCTGGGCCTGGACAGAGACATCCAACGCAGAGACCGGCTCGTCGGCGACAATCAGCGCCGGTTCCAGGGCCAGGGCGCGGGCGATACCGATGCGTTGGCGTTGGCCGCCGCTGAAGGCGTGGGGATAGCGGCTCATAAATTCCGGGGGCAGGCCGACCAGTTTCAGCAGTTCTTCCACCCGATCCCGTCGATCGGAGACGCTGCCGACACCGTTGACCAGCAGGGGTTCGCCGATGATGTCCAGCAGGGTCATGCGGGGGTTGAGGGAAGAGTAGGGGTCTTGGAAAATCATCTGCATCTGACGGCGCAGAGGACGCAGCTCCCGTTTGGGCACGGTGGCAATGTTGACAACCCGCTGGTTCTCCGTGAGAAAGTTCACGTCGCCCGCGGTGGGATTCAGCGCGCGCAGGATGCAGCGGGAGGTGGTCGTTTTGCCACAGCCGCTCTCGCCCACCAGGGAGAGGGTTTCGCCTTTGCGAATGGTGAAGCTGACGTCGTCCACGGCGCGCACGTTGCCCACCACCCGGCGCAGCAATCCTTTGCGGATGGGGAAGTATTTTTTCAGTCCACTGACTTCAAGAAGAGTCTGTTTGGTTTCGCTCACGGCATTTCTCAGAAAAGATTATGTCACATTCTCGTATAAAAAGCAGCTTACCCGCTGCCGCTCGGAGAGCTTTTGTAATTGGGGTTCGGCTACATCGCAGCGCCCCGGTATAAAGTCCGGGCAGCGGGGATGGAAAGAGCAACCCACAGGCCGGTTGTAGGGATGGGGAATGGAACCGGTAATGGTCGCCAGTTTGGTGCGTGGTTTGGCGAGAATACTGGGAATCGATTTGAGCAGAGAGCGGGTGTAGGGATGTTTGGGCGCGTGGAAAATGTCGTCCACCGGCCCTTCCTCCACCACCTGGCCCAGATACATCACCACAACATCGTCGGCCATCTCGGCAATCACGCCCATATCGTGGGTGATGAGGATGATCGAGACGCCCTTTTCTTCCTGCAGTGTACGCAGAAGTTCAAGAATTTGGGCTTGGGTTGTCACATCCAGGGCAGTGGTCGGCTCGTCGGCAATGAGAATGCGCGGGTCGCTGGAGAGGGCCATGGCGATCATCACCCGTTGGCGCAGACCACCGCTGAGTTGAAAGGCGTACTCGTCGATGCGCCGTTCCGGACGGGGAATGCCCACCTGACCCAGCAGATCAATCGCCTTTTCCCGCGCCTCTTTCGGGCTGAGTTTCTGGTGCAGGCGTATGGCCTCGATGATCTGGTTGCCCACGGTATGAAAGGCGCTGAACGAGGTCATGGGTTCCTGAAAGATCAGGGCGATCTCGCCGCCGCGGATGTCGCGCATTTCCTGGCTGTCTGCGCCCAGAGTCGTCAGGTCGATCCGTTGGCTGTTGCCATTTCTTCCTGGCTGTTGCAGCCAGATATTGCCATTTTCGATCCGGCCCGGTTCCTCGACGATGCGCAGAATGGAGCGGGCGGTGACACTTTTGCCGCAGCCGCTCTCGCCCACAATGCCCAGGGTTTTGCCGGGGTAGAGATCAAAGCTGGCCCCTTCCACCGCGCGCACCACGCCCTCGTCCTGGCGGAAGTAGGTGTGGAGGTTTTCAATAGAGAGAATTGGTGTGTTCTGTTGGCTCATCGATCATATCGTTTTGTGTGTGTCAAACGTGATGCGTGAAACGTGAGAAAGGGCGGATACTCTCACGTATCTCGCATCATATTTCAACTGTTTTTACCCATAAGGGTCCGCAGCGTCCCGCAGACCGTCGCCCAGGAAGTTGAAGGCCAGCACCGCCACAATCACGGGTAGGGCGGGGTAGAGCAGCCAGGGCGAGATGGCAACGGCCTGGATGTTCTGGGCCTGTTGCAGCAGCACGCCCCAACTGATGGCCGGTGCGCGCAGTCCCAACCCCAGAAAGCTGAGAGATGTCTCGGCGATGATCATCGCGGGCAGGGCCAGGGTGGTGGCAGCGATAATGTGGCTGAGAAAAGAGGGGACCATGTGGCGGAAGATAATGCGCATCTGCCCTGCGCCAGCCAACTCGGCGGCGGTGACAAAGTCCTCGGTGCGCAGGGAAAGGAAGCGACCCCGCACCACACGGGCCAGGGTTGTCCAGCCGATAATACCCAAAATGAGGGTGATGACAAAATAGACCCGGGTGATGGGCCAGTCGGTGGGGACAGCCGCGGCCAGGGCCATCCACAGAGGGATTGTCGGGATGGAGCGCACGATTTCGATGAGACGCTGGATGACATTATCCACCGCTCCCCCGTAAAGACCGGACAACCCACCGAGCAAAATACCCAAAAAGAGACTCATCGCCACCCCAGCCAGACCGATAACCATGGATAGACGGGTGGCAATCATCAGCCGGGAAAAGAGATCACGGCCCTGCAAATCGGTCCCCAAGAGGAAAATGGAATCCTCGGCACGCGCCCCTTCTACCCCAAGCAGGTGGCGGTTTGTCTTGACCACACCCAAGAACTTGTACTCGTAGCCTTCCACAAATAACTTCAGGGGCACTTTTAGTTCCGGGTCTGGTTGGTAGACCCGCTTGAAGGTTTTGGGGTCGCGCTTGCCCGACAGCCCAAAGACATGGGGACGAAATTCGCCCTCGTCGAACCAATGGATAGGCTGGGGCGAGAGCAGGGAACGCTGGGCTTCCGACATCTGCGGATCGGCATAGGCGAGAAAATCGGCGAAGACGACGCCCACGTAGAAAAGAATGATGATGATGGCGGCAATCATCGCCAATTTATGCTTGCGGAAACGCCACCACATCAACTGCCATTGGGTGGCAACAAAGATACGCTGGGCAGCGACGGTCTCTTGCTCTTGGGGTTCAACGGCGACACTCATCAGCTCTGCCCCTCCATGCCGTGACG
>JAHEML010000486.1 GCA_024643705.1 Caldilineaceae bacterium
CTTGTCGCTTCGCTGCTGTTATCAGCGTGTGGTGTTCCGATCCAACCGACAGCACCCGCCCCAGAACCGGTGGCGACCACCGAGATAGCCACCGAAGCTGCACCGACCGAGGTTCCCGTCGCAGAGCCAGAAGAGACAGCCGTCCCGGAAGAGGCGGCCACCCCCGAAGCGGCTATCAGCCCGGAAGATGCCGCCAAAGTGCAGGCGATGGTGGCCCAGGTTCTTGCCACCCCGTGGAAATGGGGCAACCTCATTGCCCCGGGCGAAGCGGTGACTGTCGAGAATCCCGCCAACTATAAGATTGCCTTTAAGGACGACGGCACCCTTGATATCCAGGCTGACTGCAACAACGCCTTGGGCACCTATACCCTTGACGGCCTTAACATCTCAATAGAGATCGGTCCCACGACCCTGGCCCTCTGTCCGGGTGATTCCCGCAGTGAGCAGTTCCTGGAAGCGCTAGGAACTGCTGTCGAGTTGCTCCCCTTCAACGGCAGACTTTTCATCAATTTAGAAGCCGAGAACAACGCGATGATCTTTGACCCCGTACTCACCACAGTCGTTGATCTGTGTGGCGAGCAGGCACTGGCTATCAACACCATCGACGATACCCTGGCCCCAGAGATCAGCGCCATCCTCGACCAGGCCCTGGTCGAACTCGTGCAGGAGGGGAATCGACCCGCGCCTGGCGCATCCATGCTGATCATCACACCCCAGGGACGCTACTTCAAGTCATCCGGGGTGGCCAACGTCACCACCTGCGAGCCGCTGCCAGCCGACTCCCCTTTCCAGATTGGCAGCAACACGAAGATGATGACCTCTGCCATCCTTTTCCAACTTCAGGAGGAGGGGGTGCTTGCCACCACCGATCTACTGAGCAAATGGCTGCCTGATCTGGCGGCGCAGTTGCCAAACGGCGACAAGATCACCATCGACATGATGCTGACTCACACAAGCGGCCTGCACGATTACTTCGATGTGCCCACCGCGGATGGCTCCATTGAGTCGGGCACCACAAACAAGGCCATGCTCGTCCGAAACTTTACGCCGGAAGAGCTGGTGCAAGTGGTGATCGACCACAGTGTCAGCGATTTCGATCCGGGAGCGGAAGGGAAGTGGAGCTATAGCAACACCGGCTTTGTGCTGCTTGGCCTGATTATCGAAAAGGCCACTGGCCAAACCTACGCAGAAAATCTGCGCACGCGTATATTCGAGCCTTTAGAACTGAAACAGACCTATTTGCAGGCAGGCCAGCCGGAGCTGGGCGAGCTGCCCCAGGCGTACTATACGTCGCCCTTTGCCTTCACCACAGACGAATGGAATGCCAGCCAAGGGTGGTCAGCCGGCGCCGTGGTCTCCACGCCGGACGAGTTTGCCATCTTCCTGAAGGCCCTATTCACGGGCCAGCTCTTCGAGGATCCGGCAACCCTCGATCTCATGCAACAGCACACAGCGGCAGGCGTGGATGCCCTTGGCCTGGGCACGATCTATGAACACGGCACGCTTAACAACAACGGTGTGTTGGGTCACGGCGGCCAGACCCTCGGCTTCCAGAGCGACGGCGGCTACCTCCCGGACCAGGATGTGACGATCGTAATGTGGAGCAACGCGGCGGAAAGCAATGTCAGTCGAACCATTGTGCCTGCCATCGCCAACATCGTTACGGCAGGTGGGCAAGCCGATTAACTTGGGCAGGCACTCATCCAGCGGATCTGGCGCGTTTCGAGCCGCTGGATGGGTGCTTCGACTAACGACCTAGGAATACTGATTTCACAACAACATGAGGATAGTGATGAAAACACGAATTCTGCTTTTACTCTTAACTGGTTTGCTTCTGATAACCGTTCCTGCGCTGGCCCGCGAGCCCGAGGCCAGCAACCTACCGGCACAGGTGAAACAATCTGACACGGCCTGTCCGTTTGCCCTGCCAGAAGATGAAGTGGTCGGCAAGACCGTCGTCTGCGGTGAGTTGACTGTGCCTGAAAACTGGCAGGAACCGGGCACTCAGGAGGTCACCATCAGCTACGCTATCCTGAAATCTCCCAGTCTGGCGCCCTTTCCCGATCCGGTGGTTTATTTGGAAGGGGGGCCAGGTGCTTCTGCCCTGGCGGGCCTGTCCATGCTGCAAAGCACCTTTGCAGACCTGCGCCGATACCGGGACATCATCATTTATGACCAGCGCGGAACCGCATTTAGCTCTCCGCTTGTCTGTCCCACGGATGTGCAGCAGCAGCCGGTGACAAGCCCAGAGTCGATTGCGGACGCTGCCCAGGGCGTTGAGAGCAACATCGACGATTTGGTAAACAACGCCAAAACCCTGGACAGCTACCGCACAGCCGTCAATTGCGCTCCGTATTTCGCAGAACAAGGGATTGATCTCTCTCAGTACAGCACGGCCAACAGCATCCAGGACCTCATCGCTCTGATGGGCAGCTTCAACTACGGCGCCTACAACATCTACGCCATCTCCTACGGTACCAACGTGGCTCTGGAGCTTTTCCGCTACTACGAAGAGAATGACGGTGCAACGCTGCCCGCGTTGCGCAGCGCCATCATCGACGGCAACGTCCCGCCCAATGTGGATACCCGGGGCGGGCAAGCACTGATCACGCCCAGCAATATCCTGCGCGTGTTTGAAACCTGCGAGGCCGATGAAGCCTGCGCTGCAGCCTTCCCAAACATCCGCCAACGAGCGGTGGATCTCATCCAGGAAACGGCTAAGACACCCCTGACGATTGGCGATGAGACTATCAGTACAGAGAACCTGCGCAAGGTGATGGGCGCGGTCTTAGCGTTGAAAGCGGACGACACCGGCAACGTCTCCAGTATCGGCGCTGTATACCTGCCGCGGATGGTGGATGAACTGGAGAATGGGATTGCCAGCACGTATGTCGGATTGCGGGATGGCAAGTTGCCCCCGGCCGCTGTCGCTGAAACCCCGGTGGTGGAAAACCCGCTGCAAGAGATCGCTGGCGAAACGTCCACTTTGGCCGACAAAGCCCACGCCCTGGGTGATGAGATAGAGGCATTGAGTCTTCAGACCAAACGGTCGGCGGATGCCCTGGCCAGCGGAATGCCAATGCCGGAGTTCTTCATCAGCGAACTTCGAATCGGCGCTTCTCAAATGGACTATATGACCGCCCTCTTCTTCCCAACAATCCTGGAATTCTCCCTGCAAGACGAACCCTCCCAGGGGACGTTGCTCAGCGTCGCCAACGCGATCGGCCCGAAGCTGGCGGCCCTGGTCCCCCTGATGTCCGACGAAGAGATCGCACAGACCTTTGTCATGCTGCGGGATATTCTGCCAACCCTGACATCGATCGACAACATCACCAATAGTGTTATTACCTGCAACGACCGGTATGCCTCGTTCGATCTGGAAAGTATCTTCGAGAGCTACCGCACCTTCGAGGTGCCGGAGTTGATCCAAAAGATCGACGTGGCCGTCAACGACAAGGTGGATTGTGAGGCATGGGGATTGACGCCTGAGGCCACGGGATTGACCGGCCCGGTTGTAACGGACCTGCCCATCATGGTCTCGAATGGGGCCATCGACGCGGAGACACCCGTGGAATGGGGCGAGGCGGCAGCCGAAGGATTGGACAACGCGTTCTTTGTCACTTTCCCTTACTACCCCCATGGAGCCAGCACACAGTTCAATTGTGGGCCAGCCATCGCCAGCGCTTTCATCATGTATCCGGAACAGCAGCCCAACTTGGCGTGTGTCAATGAACTGCTGGAGGATTTCCCGTTTGCGGCAGCAGCACAATAAACAGCGTGAAGTTGAGAGGCGAATGAGGTAAACCTTGACCGAAAAACGCACCGCTGTCGCCATTGGCCTGACCTTCTTTGTGGGCTGGCTTGCCATCCTGTACGCCGGCGCGGATCATCCACCGCCGCCCGGTTTCCTGGTGGTTGTGCTGTTTGACCTGGTGGCTGCATTCGTTGTGTACCGGCGGGTTCCCGTCTATACGGTATGGGCGCAAGAGCGT
>JAHEML010000487.1 GCA_024643705.1 Caldilineaceae bacterium
AGCGGCATAGCCGGCCCTCCAATAGCTGGTTGTAAATCCGTGGGAACCACTACGTCCCCAACTCCATTGGCAGCAGCTATTGATATAGGATGGTCCAGGTGGCTCGTCTATATTCAGTTTAAGAAGGACACCGTCTACAAGGTCCAGCAGCATGATGATTCCACCTTCCCATCCCGTTAAATAATTCGCTATGATGCCACCATCCGGCGACCAAGCAAGCGGCACGCGATAGCCCGGTTTGCCCACGATGTATGTCCCGGCAATGCGGGCGCGGTTGGCATAGATGAGGAAATAATCAGTGATCTCCCCAACGGCCATCAGGTTGATTCCACCCATGCCAAAGGCAATCAAAGAACCATCCGGCGAAATGAGCGGGCTGCGGATCGGGGTGGGCCAAAGGTAGGGATCGGTGGGCCGGCCATCGATTTTAACAAACCGGGTGCCAAATTGGGGGTTGGCTTCGATCAGTTGATTGTCGCTTACGTAGACCAGCCGCCCATCCGTTGGGGACACATCATAGGCGGAGATCGGTTCCAGCTCGTTGGTCAGTTGGGTCACCGTCACCCCGTCCCGCTCCAGCCGGTGAATCTGCCCATCCTGCAAGAAATAGAGGGGGACAGGCAGCACGTTTGGCGAAAGCGCCGGGATTGGCCGATCAGTGTGGTCGTAGATCGCTGTTGGCACAGGGGTTACTGTGGCCGTGGGTGTCGGTGTTGGGCTAGTTGTCGGCGTGGGGCTGGGTGTCGGTGTTGGGATGGGTGTGGGCATGATCGAAACGGTTGGCTCCTGGGTGATTACAGAAGTCGATGCCGGGAGGATGTCTTCTTCTCCGGTATCGGCACAAGCGGCCAATACCAACACCGCAATTACAAGACCAATCACGCGGACGTAAATCCCAAATCTCTGCATAAGTGCCACCTCCTTCAAATTATCTCGAATTGTCCATACTTACTTTAACAAGCAACGTAAGGAAAGTGAAACAAGTTCCCAACAAATTGCTTATTTTCGTACGTATTGTACCAATCCGTGTAAATCCGTGAACTTTGTAGAGGGAATTCAGGAGAGCCAACATTGGAAATGGCACGCGTATGAATGCAGAGCTACGCCGATTTTATCCGCGGCCATCCGTCCGATCCGCATCATCCGCGTTCTATTTCACCCCAGTTGTACACAATATCCCTCTATGCTAGACTTTGCGTCGGAACCCGACGCAGAACCGCCCACTGCTCACCCCTCTCTCACCAGGAGAAACCGGTGGCCGAGGGTGTCAACGTTGAGCACTGCTTCGTGCAAAATCCAGTGTGCATGCCCAGCCGACCCCAACTGCCAGCCCCATCAGGAGAAACAGGATGATCGCCACCCAGCCCGCCCCAACCCGCAACGGACACAAAAGCATACGCGAGGGCATTGTAGACTGTGATGTCCACGTCTTCCCCCGCAGCCTGGACGAGATCAAGGCATTTATGGACGAACCCTGGCGCAGCAGATTCTCCGGCGGTGGGCGGGGCTTCTACGGCAACCCTGTCCACGGCAGCCGCCAGGATGCCAAACCACCCAGCGGCGGCCCCTCCGGCTCGGACCCGGACTTTCTACGCGAACAGCTCATCGACCTCTACGGTGTGGCCTATGCCATCTGCCTGCCCCGTGCCTTTTGCAACCACCACCCGGACCCCGACCTGGGCAACGCCATCGCCGCGGCCTACAACGAGTGGCTGGCAGCAACCTGGCTGGGTGAATTTAACGACGATGGCGTCTTCAAAGGCTCCATCACCGTCAACCCCCAAGACCCCTTGGCCGCAGCCGCCGAGATCGACAAATGGGCCGGTCACCCCCATTTTGTCCAGGTGATGACAGATTCCGGCTCCCGCGCGCCTTTCGGCCAACGCCAGTTCCACCCCATCTACGCTGCCTGCGAGCGCCACAACCTGCCCTTTGCCATCCACCCCGGAACCGACGGTATGGGCATCAACCAGCAGCCCAGCCCCGGCTATCCTACCCACTACATCGAGTGGCACACCCTCCTGTCGGCGGGGTTCCAGGCCCACCTGGTCAGCTTTCTCACCGAAGGTATCTTCGAGCGCTTTCCCGGTTTTCGGGTGGTGCTGGTGGAAGGTGGCGTGGCCTGGGTAGCGCCCCTGCTCTGGCGGCTGGACGCAGAATGGAAGGCCCTGCGCCCCGAAGTCCCCTGGGTGCGCAAGCAACCCTCGGCCTATCTGCGCGACCATGTGCGGGTGAGCAGCCAACCCCTGGAACGCCCGGACAACGACAAGCATCTTCTCCAGATGTTCGAGATGATGGACGCCGAACATGTCCTGATGTTTGCCAGCGACTACCCCCATTGGGATTTCGACTCGCCCACCCACGCCTTCCCCCGGCTACCCGACGCCCTGCACCGGCGCATCTTCCGGGAGAACGCGCTGGAGTTTTATGGGTTGGGCATGACGACTGACGACTGACGACCGAATATCTCTTCTATCATCGCGATTTACCCATCAAGGACAATGCCATGCCCAAATACACCATCTGCCCCGTGCGTGACCTGCCGCCGGGCGAACGCAAAATCGTCGAAGCGGGTAACCGCACCATCGGCGTTTTCAACATCCGCGGCAACTTTTTCGCCATCCGCAACCAGTGCCCCCACCAGAACGCTCCCCTCTGCCGGGGCATCGTCACCGGCACAACCATGCCCAGCCAGCCAGGCGAGTATATCTGGGCCAAAGATGGGGAGATCGTCCGCTGCCCCTGGCACGGCTGGGAGTTCGACATCACCACCGGACGTTCCATCTTCAACCCCCACAAAATGCGGGTGAAGAACTACGAAGTGACGGTGGAGCCATCGCCTGCAGAAGAAGTGGAGTCGGTGGAGAGTTTTACAGTAACGGTCGAAGATGGGTGGGTTATCCTGCACGCTTGAAGCGTACACACACAAAGAACGAGGGGAAATCTATGGGAACTTTAGACAACCGGGTCGCTATCGTTACCGGCGGTGCCATGGGGATCGGCGGGGCCAGTGCGCGCAAGTTGGCGTCGGACGGGGCACGGGTGCTGATTGCCGACATCAACCTGGATGCCGCCGCAGAAAATGCCCGGCGCATTGTTCAGGCTGGCGGCACCGCCGAAGTGATGGCATTGGACGTCACTCAACCAGAGCAGATCAGCGGAATGATCGATCGCGCGGTCGAACTGTGGGGGCGGCTGGACATTCTCGTCAACAACGCGTGGAGCCGCCGCGAGCCGGACGGCAGCGCGATCACCTTGAGCGAGGCCGCCTGGGATCACGCGATGAGTGGCGTGCTCAAATCGGTCTTTTTGGCGGCCAAATATGCCGCGCCCCAGATGGAAAAGCAGGGTGGCGGCGCGATTGTGAGCATCTCGTCGGCTCATGGACTGATGGTGGCTCAGGGCAAAATGGCCTACGAGGTCAACAAGGCCGGGGTGATTGCCCTGACCCGCCAGATGGCGACGGATTTGGGGCCGATGGGCATCCGGGTCAATGCCATTTGCCCAGGCCACATTGTCACCGAGCACATGCAAGAGCGCTTCTGGGATCACAACCAGTCCATGCGCCCCTTTTTCGAGGCCCAATATCCGGTTCGTCGCACAGGCACGCCCGACGATATTGCGGCTGCGGTTCACTTTCTCTGTACCGACGCGGCGTCGTTTATCACCGGCGTGGCCCTGCCTGTGGATGGCGGGCTGACAATCCAGTTGCAAGAGGATTTGGGCCTGCGTCTGGCCCGATTAGTGCGCGCCCATCCAGAGATTCAACTGCCTGAATAACTACACATCAGTCACCACAAAATATGTCTCATGGAATTTCGTAGGCGCTGCTTGCAGCGGCGCAAGCATCCAGCATCCATTCTGTTCACCAGAATCGCGTGCATTTCTGCCGAAAGTGCGGTTAGAAACCGCACCTACACAAATACTTGTGGAAATTCGTAGGCGCTGCTTGCAGCAGCGCAAGCGCCATGTGTCCATTCTGTTCACCAGAA
>JAHEML010000488.1 GCA_024643705.1 Caldilineaceae bacterium
CCGAGCAGAAGGCCCAGGGCAAATATGGCACAAAAGTCGAAGTGAAGAATCTCAACAGTCTGCGGGCCGTGCGCGGCGCGATCGCCTACGAGGCCGAACGCCAGGCCGACGTGCTGAGCGAGGGCGGCGTGATCCAGCAGGTGAACATGGGCTGGGACGAAGCCAACCAGCGCACGGTGTTGCAACGCTCCAAAGAGAGCAGCGAAGACTATCGCTATTTTCCCGAACCCGACTTGCCGCCGGTTGTTGTGGACCGGGCGTGGGTGGAAAAACTGGCTGCCACCCTGCCCGAACTCCCCGACAGCAAACGCAAGCGCTACGAGAATAGCTGGGGATTGCGCGCCGTTGATGCCCAAACCATCAGCGACGAACAACTGGTAGCCGACTATTTTGAAACAGCCGTAGCCGCCTATGGCACCGACGACGGCAAACCCCAACGCATGGCAAACTGGATCAGCGGCGAACTCTTTCGGCTGATCTACGCCGACGGAGAAGGGCAAGATTTGCGCCAGATTGCAGAGTTGAATATTGGCCCAGGGCAGTTGGCTGAATTGGTGCGGCTGGTAGACGAAAAAGCGATCAACGCCAATACGGCCAAACGGGTGTTGGAGCAGATGTACGCCAGCGGAGAGGATGCCGCCGAGATTGTCCAGCGGGATGGGCTGGCGATGGTGAGCGATACTGGGGTGATCGATGAGGCAGTGCAGGCTATTTTTGCCGCCAACCCCGACGAGCTGACCCGCTATCGGGGTGGCGAGGCCAGACTCTTCGGTTTTTTTATGGGGCAGGTGATGCGAGCCACCAAAGGCAAAGCCGACCCCAGCGCGGCCAAGGAGCGCTTGCAGGAGTTGTTGGATGAGGCGTAGCCTGTGAAGCAGCGGGCGATAGCTCTGCCCACTCTTCTGCCGCTGCCGGGCAACGTAGACATCTGGTATGCGGCGTTGGATCAGCCGCGGGCCGTTGTGGCACAGATGGAAGAAAGCCTTGCCCCGGATGAATGGGCACGGTTACGACGGTTCCATTTCGCTGCCGATGCCCGCCGCTATGCGGTGCGCCGGGGGCTGTTGCGTCATCTTCTGGGCCGCTATCTCAACGTTGGTCCTTCCGACGTTGCATTTGTTTATGGGGTGCAGAATAAGCCAGCCTTGGCCGCTCCTCTGGCAGAGACAGACCTGCACTTTAATCTTTCGGATTCGGGCGAGATGGCGATCTACGCCTTCGCAGTGGGGCTGGAGATCGGCGTGGACATCGAAGCCCACAAAGAATATCCCGATGCGGAAGAACTGGCTGCCCGCTTCTTTAGCCCCGACGAAGCGCAATGGATGGGCAACCAGCCCAAAGAAACCATCTCGTTGGCTTTTTTGCGCTGCTGGATAGGCAAAGAAGCGGTGGTCAAAGCCCTGGGTGATGGGCTTATGGCCCCGCTGCAAGAGTTCACAGTGGCCCATTGGCAATCTCCCCCCCGCCTCATCTGGCCTGGAGTCTCTCCGGCGAAGTGGTGCATCCACCAGCTTAACCCGCCCCCTGGCTACAGTGCCTCTCTGGCTACCCCTGGCTTGGCGATCTCCGTGAGCGAGAAGATTCTGGAAGTTCCGTTGCAAAATTTCTAGCGCCTAACTCTGCGTCCAGTTCCTACTTTTCACGCCACAAATTCCACCAGCAGCGCCAGCACAACCACATGCAGAATCTGATCGACGGCGATGCGCATAAAGAGTGCATCGGTCTGGCGGAAGAACTTCATCCAACGAGCGGCCAGACCAAAAGCATCGATCAGCCAATGGGAGAGGTAAATGAGCAGAGCAAATGGGAGAAGAGCCGGCAGCCGTTGGGAAAGAGCCGTGGGGAAACAAAAGACCAACATCAGAACAGCCGTGTACACCGCACAATGAACAAGGATTGCCCGGTTGAACAGTCCGTTTTGCTTGTGCTGGGCCATCCAATCATTTTGGAAGACCCAGTCGCCGATCAGGTGACCGACCAAAAACCATTCAAAGAGTGTCATTGTCGGTTTGGAAACAAGTATAAAAAATCGGTAATTATTTCTGGTCGGAGCCGCCTGGATGGTCGGTTGGGGTGGCTACGCTGTTGCCAAGTTGCAAGAGCCTTTTGACTGCCTGCAAAAACGCATCTTGGGAACAATGGTGGATAGTTTATAATATCTCTATGGTCTGTTTCCGACCAACGGCAAGAACACTCAATACTGTGATCTTGGACACCCATAGAATCGATAGTTCATGGTAGATTTCTCACAAAGATCGAATCAGATTGGTGGAACAATGCAAGATTCTGAAATAGCCCGTCGAGTTGTCCTTCTCCAACAGATCCCTCTTTTTTCAGCAGTCTCCGGTCAACATCTCGAACGTTTGGTGGATGATTTCCGGCGACGAGAATATAGCAAAGATGAGATCATCTTCCGTCAGGGGGACGAGAGCCGAGAAATTTACATCTTGCTCAAAGGCAAGGTGCGTATCTTCAAAATTAGCCCATCGGGAAACGAGACATCGATCGACATCTTCTCGGTTCACGATGTCATGGGCGAACTGGCGGCCATAGACAGCAGCCCCCGCTCGGCCACGGGCAAAGCTATCGGCAGTGTCTCTTTGCTCACCATGTCCCACGAGCGCTTTCTCTTTCATCTGGAGCATGCGCCGGGGCTAGCACTGGGGTTGGCCCGGTTATTGGCCCAGAAACTGCGTTGGACTGCCTCCTTCGCCGAGTCGATAGCCCAATTTGATGCAGCGGGCCGGCTGCTCCACATATTGCTCTACTACGTGGAGCGTTATGGCAAAGCAGTGGAAGGTGGGCGCTCTTACAGTGTGGACCTGGCCCTCAACCAGACAGACCTGGCATCCATGGTTGGCGCCCGCCGAGAGTGGATCAATCGGCTGCTCAACGACTGGCGCAAACGGGGGCTATTGACCTATGACCGGGGTGTGCTGACCATCCTGGACATGGAGCGTGTTGTTGCCGAACGCGACAGCCGTATTGAAATTTTTAGCACAGATAGCGACTGGTAGCCAACCTCTAACCGACTGGGCTGGCCGGTCGTGGTCCACACGATCTGGAGAACCCAATGAACGTACCCGCTGGCGCAAACAACCACCCCAAACGGCAACCAATCCAACCCATTCAACCCCTTGCTCTACCAACCCGGCC
The DNA here is from genome assembly GCA_024643705.1 of Caldilineaceae bacterium. Lineage (GTDB taxonomy): Bacteria > Chloroflexota > Anaerolineae > Caldilineales > Caldilineaceae > JACQGT01. The sequence goes on from JAHEML010000488.1 coordinate 3,157, forward strand.
CGCCTTTTGGGGGCTGGTGTTCGCTCTTTTCCTCTCTCTTTTTCTCCTGGCATTGCGCGCCCCCAACACCTATGCCCAGGCAGCCGAACCGGCTCTTGTCTTAGACCCAGCCGAGGCCCAGGCCGGGGCTGTTGTGTTGGTGAACGGTAGCGGGTTTGGTGCTGGTGGTGTCAAGCTGACCCTCTTTTGGGATGGCGCGGAAGTCGCAGTCCATTCCATGACGATGAGTGACACCTTCACCATTCCCTTTGCTGTGCCAGTGGATGCCATACCCGGTGATCACCAGATCGATGTGTGTACTGGCAACCCCTGTGGCACCACAGCCCTGGACAAGAAAGCCGGTGCGATCTTCCGGGTGACGGGAGCCATGCCCTATTTTTCCAACACCATTGGGTATGTCTACAACACCGACAAGAGCCTCGTTGTAGGGTTCAGCGATCTGTTGGCCCCCCTTGGGTTTACCCTTGTACCGGTTGCATTGGCCGATGTCGCTGCGACCGATTTTGGCGCGTTTGACCTGGTGATTGTAGGCAGCGATACCGGTAGCGGTGCGCAATGGGGCAACCCAGACCAAGTGGCCGTGCTTAACAAGGCTGCGCGCATTGTGGGTGTGGGCAAGGGCGGCCATGCATTCCTGGGCAAGTTGGGGTTGACGATTGGCGCGCCCAATGGCGCTCTATTCACCGGCAACGCGGTCGAGTTCAGCGATTCCCGGCTCACATCTGTTCGCACTCCCTATGACTTTTCTACCCTTGTCCGCAATCAGCAGCCAGCCTCCCTCTTTGGCAGGGCCGTGGGCGGGGTCGCCCTTGATCTAACGACCCTGCCTGCTGG
>JAHEML010000489.1 GCA_024643705.1 Caldilineaceae bacterium
CAAGACGATGTGGTGTCGATCATCCGCAGCCGGTGGGGGCGCTGGGTAACGGGGGGCTACCCCACCACTTGGGAAAACTGGAATGTGGACTTCCCCGACGGCTCCCAATGCCACGCCTTCTCGGCCCATCCCCGCTACCACCTGGCGCGGATATTTGCCCAAGCGGCCTCGTAAGACCAGGGAAGTTTTGAAGACGAATTACACGAACTGTTCGGTAGCAGCAAGAGTGAACATCCGACGCCCATTTACCGTTTCCGGCCTTTGCACAGAACCCCAACATCAACGACAATACAAAATACCGAACGCTCTGCCGCTCCACCGTTCTATAAGGAGAGACCAATGACCGAAATCATAGACACAGCCACAGATGATGACGCCCAGGCGGCGCTGCAAGCTTTTCTCAACGCGCAGGAATTTGAAGAAATGGAAGATGCAGTTGACGACCACCCGCTGCTGGCCGATCCATCCTTCGAGCAGGCCATCGAAGCGCTGATCGAACATGCCGGCAACATGGGCGATGCCGAGGCCGTGCTGCGTTTCCAAGATCGGTTGGACATTCTCTACGATGTGTTGGACAACCTGGGCGCTACACCAGAAGAGGAAGCGATCGAGGCTTTTCTCAACGCAGAGCCGGGGGACGAAAGCACGGCCGTGTATGCCCAGTATACCGAATGGCTGGACACCGACAACGCCGCAGCCTTTCTGGACGTGATGGAGCCAGCCGACCCGGAAACAGCCCAGTTTCTGGCTGACAAACGTGCTGCATTGGCGGCGTTACGCGCGGGGTAGTCTATCTGCCGTACTCACCAATCACAGCCTGTGTAGACACAGCCTTTGTAGACCGGCGCACAATCAGCTCTGTGGGCAGCACAATTTCCTCTACAGAATGGACACCAGGTTCGCGAATTTGACGGAGGAGCAGCTTCGTCGCTTGGATGCCTATATCATAGGGGGATTGGGCCGCCACGGTCAGGAAGGGCTCGCCAACCAGCCAGTCGGGGATATCGTCTACACAAGTCACGGAAATATCATCCGGGATACGCAGACCAGCCTCGCGGATGGCGCGCATTGCGCCCAACGCAATAAAGTTATTGGCCCCCAGCAGCGCAGTGGGCAATTCGGATTCAAGCAACAATTGCCCCGCCACCGCGTAGCCGCTATCGACGGTGTATTCGCCTTCCCGAATCCAGCGCTCCTCCACGGTTAGCCCGGCTTCAGTCAATGCCCGCTTATACCCGTCCAGCCGTTCCTGGGCGGACGAAACGTTCTGCGGGCCGGAGAGCATAGCAATCTGCCGGTGGCCCAAAGTGATCAGATGGCGGGTCAGTTCATAGGCCCCGGCTTCCGAATTGCTGCGGACCACATCCACCTCCGCACCAGGCACACGGCGATCCAGCACCACAACTGGCACTTTTTGCCGCAGAATAGACCGTACAGCATCCGGTTCGCTGCGTGCGGGAACGAAGAGAAAGCCGTCCACCCGTTTGCGTAGGAGTACGGATAGATATTCGTTCTGCTTCGACTCGTTCTCATCGGTATTGCACAGAATCACATTGAAGCTCTGCCCCCTGGCCGCATCTTCCACACTGCGAGCCACCGCCGTCCAAAAGGGATTGGTGATGTCTGTCAGCACCAAGGCAAGGGTATTTGTGCGGTTGGAGCGCAGGCTGCGGGCAATCTGGTTGGGAATATATTCCAGTTCTGCAATCGCTGCCTCTACCCTACTGCGAGTTTTTGGGCTGACCGTATCTGGGTTGTTGAGTACGCGTGAAACTGTAATCGGAGCAACTTGGGCCAGGGTGGCCACGTCGCGGATATTCGGCATGATGGTTGGTTCCAGACAGAGATAATTGCAAAGATTTTTGGTGGTTGACAAATCCCAGCGGTTCGAGTATAGTCTATCGTAGAAAACGATGGTAACGTTACCATCTTTTCTTTGATTTGACAACCCCCATCTAAATCTGACCTTCTAACAAATCACGAGTAGGCCACCAGGAAATCGGTTTGATGACCGATTTTCCTACGGATCTCCCCATTGATTACGCGTGAATCAGAGAAAACTGCATACTCATGTCCACAACAACTACAACGGTAAAAGCGACGACAAAACGGCTCAGCCCATCTCGAACACGCGGCCATGCCTGGAGGCAGATCAAGCGGAGCTGGCAATTGTATGTTTTTTTGGCGCTGCCGGTGGCCTGGCTTCTTGTCTTTATGTATTATCCAATGTACGGTGCACAGATCGCTTTCCGGGATTTTCTGCCTGGGCGCACAATTTTGGGTAGCGAATGGATTGGTTTAGCCAACTTCGTTCGTTTTTTCGAGTCGCCTATGTTCGAACGGCTGCTGCGCAATACCATTGGGTTGTCGTTCTACTCGCTGGTAGTTGGCTTCCCCATCCCGATCATTATTGCCCTTAGCCTGAATCAATTGCGTACGGGCGTCTTCAAGCGCAGCGTACAAATGATCAGCTATGCGCCTTATTTCATCTCGACCGTTGTCATGGTCGGTATGATCCTGCAATTTTTGGATCTGCGACGGGGGCCGATCAACCTGCTGCTCCAGTTTCTGGGTTTGGATACTGTCCACTTTATGGGCAACGCGAATATGTTCCCAGACATATATGTATGGTCAAGCGTTTGGCAGAATACGGGCTTCAATACAGTGATCTATCTGGCAGCGTTGAGCACGATTGACCCAGCCCTGCACGAAGCAGCGCTAGTCGACGGCGCCAATCGACTCCAGCGCATCTGGCATATCGACGTTCCGGGGATTATGCCCATCACGCTTACACTCCTGATTTTAAACATGGGCCAGTTACTCAACGTGGGTTTTGAGAAAGCCTTTTTGCTGCAGAACCCACTGAACCTCAAGACATCAGAGGTGATCAGCACCTATGTTTACAAAGTAGGGCTGGTGGGGGGTGTAGCCAACTTTTCCTACGCTGCGGCTATTGGTCTATTCAATGCAGTACTAGGCCTTATCTTACTTTTGGCAGCGAATCAATTATCCAAGAAATTCTCTGAGACTAGCCTGTTCTAGGAGAGCCACTTATGAATTCGATAGTCCGATCCAAGTCGACAACCACCACGCGTATTCGAGAGAGCCGAGTCGACCAGGTATTCAATCTGGTGAATTACACGATTCTAACTGTCTTTCTTCTGGTTGTGCTCTATCCATTGATCTATGTCGTCAGCGCCTCGTTTAGCGACGGTGCGGCTGTCATTTCGGGTCGGGTTGTGCTATGGCCTGTGGATTTCTCCCTTTTAGCTTACCAGAAGATATTTCAATACGATAGCATTTGGACGGGCTACGCCAATTCTCTTTTTTATGCTGTGGTGGGAACGAGTGTCAACATTGTCATGACGCTCTTTGCAGCCTATTCACTTTCTCGGCAGGATATGTATGGCCGAAAGGTCATCATGGGCCTGTTTGTCTTCACCATGTTCTTCAATGGTGGATTGATCCCAACCTATTTGTTGGTTAAAGATTTGGGCATGCTCAACACCCGGGCGGCCATGATTATTCCCCAGGCGCTATCGGTGTGGAATCTGATCATCGCCATCGCCTACTTTCGATCCGCCATACCTAGCGAACTGCTGGAGGCTGCTCGTTTGGATGGATGCAACGATTTCCAATACTTCTTCCGCATCCTTCTGCCCCTATCCACGCCTATTATCGCTGTGTTGACCCTGTTCTACGCCATCAACCATTGGAACCAATTCTTTACTGCCCTGATTTATCTCTCAGACAAAGCGCTCTTCCCGTTGCAGATCATTTTGCGGGACATCTTGATCCAAAGCCAGGTTGACATGAACATGATGGAGGATCTACAGAGTATGGCGGCCAAGGAGGCATTGCGAGAATTACTCAAATATGCCCTGATCGTAGTAGCCTCGGTGCCGGTGCTGATGATCTACCCCTTTGTTCAAAAATACTTCGTGCGGGGCATCATGTTGGGTGCAGTCAAGGGATAGAAGAGATA
>JAHEML010000490.1 GCA_024643705.1 Caldilineaceae bacterium
TTTACTTTTTTGCGAGCACTGCCCAAAACCGCTGCCCGCAAAATTGACCGTAAGAACCTCCCGCACCCAAGCACGGGTCGTCCACGCCTGGACGCTCTCTTTGTACCGCCCCAAAGCCCGTTGGAGGTCGAAGTAACCCAAGTTTGGCGCGAAGTTCTAGGCATCGACACCATCGGACAAGACGACAACTTTTTCGACCTGGGCGGCGATTCGATTCGGGCCATGCGTGTACTGGTGCGCCTGCAGAAACTGAGTGCGTCTCCGCTGCACATCCAAGCAATTTTTGATGCGCCCACAGTGCGCCAAATATCCCTCTATTTGGTCACTCATTACTTGAACGAAGAAAAGGCGGAAGCCACCGAACAAACAGGTACACCCAGTGTGACTGAAGCAAGCAGCGTCGATTCAAACACAATCACTCATTTTCGCGCCCTTCTTGCCCAGCAATTAGAGATAAGCCCACAGTCAAACCACCCATCCGCAGCCGTCAAAAACCCTTCAGCCATTTTTATTCTAGCACCGCCCCGCTCCGGGACAACCCTGCTACGGATCATGTTGGCGGGTCATCCCCGGCTCTTGGCCCTACCAGAATTCTACTTGCTCAACTACAACGACCTGCGCCAACGTCGGGACGCCAACCGTGGGCGTACTGCCTTTCGGTTGGAAGGCAGTATCCGTGCATTCATGGCCCTGGGCGATTGCTCGGCTGCCGACGCGCAAGCGCGGATGGCCGATTATGAGAATCAGGCTCTTTCCTCCCAGGCCTTCTACAAAATTTTGCAAAAAGAGGCAGGCAACCGCATATTGGTGGACAAGACGCCGCTTTATGCATCGCACCCAGAGATTTTATGGCGCGCCGAAAAATGGTTTGACTCGCCTATCTACATCCATCTAAGCCGCCACCCCGGTGGCATGATCAATTCGTACATTTCGAGCAATTTCCACCTGCGCAACGAATTGGGTATTACTTTTGCTCCGAAACAATTGGCTGAACTGATATGGCAGGTTTACCATCAAAATATCCTTGACTTTTTAGAGCATATTCCAGGGCATCGCCAGCTTCACATGCGCTATGAGGATCTTGCTATGATGCCGGATGTTGCTATGCATCAACTCTGCAAGTTTCTCGGTATCGATTTTGATCCTGCCCTGTTGACGCCCTACGACAATCCCCAAGCGCGTATGACAGACGGCATTTACCCAGAATCCCTCATGATCGGCGATCCTAACTTTCACCGCTTCTCCACCGTGTCGGCCCAACCGGCAGAAGGTTGGCGTGCAAATCTCAAAGGCGATTTCCTTAGCCCGGCCAGCAAAGAGTTGGCGCGACGTTTGAAGCATTTGGATTGATGCCCCACACAGGTATCTGCTTAAGAAAGGAAGACTGATGGGTGGCAACTTTCCACCAGACCAGCAAATGATCCAGAAGCGGTGTGTCCATCCCAAGGGTGGGTGGGAAGAATTTACCCAAAGCGAAACTGAGCAATCGATCGGTCAACGTTTCGAAAAGATAGCAGCCCGTTTTGCCGATCGCCTGGCGATCAAATCGGCCAAATACGCCTTCAGTTACGCCGAATTGAATGGCAAAGCAAACCGGATTGCCCGGGCTATTCTGCCTCACGAGAACAGATCGGGGGAGCCTATTGCGCTGCTGCTGCGGGATGATGTTTGGGCCTATGCAACGGTGCTGGGGATACTGAAAGCAGGCAGAGCCTTTGTGCTGCTGGATCCCACCGCCACCCCTGCGCATCTGGCCTTTCTACTCCAAGACTCCAGCGCGACGCTGATTGTGACAGATACGGCCCACGTGCCACTGGTGTCTCAGTGGGCCAATTTGACACTATCCCTGCTGAACCTGGACGAGATAGACCCCAATGTACCGGAGCACAATCTTGCCGTAACAATACCTCCACAGCAGGTGGCCGCGCTCTTCTACACATCCGGGTCCACCGGGCAACCCAAGGGTGTCTATACCACCCATCGCAACATCCTGCAATTGGTGCGGCGCATCACCAATTCGCTCTACATTTCGCCCGAAGATCGGCGGGGCAACGCGCGGGCCTTTAGTTCGAGCATGGCCGTGCTGGATTTTCTGATGTCGGTGCTGGTGGGCAACGCGTCCATTCTGTATCAATTGCAGGATCAAGGCAGCGAACGGTTGTTGCCCTGGTTGGTAGAGGAAAAAATCACCCTGATCTATGTGACGATGAGTATCTATCGCCAAAGCTGCGAAACCTTGGCCCGCAACCCATACTTTGCCTTATCCGATTTGCGCTTTCTCATTATCGGCGGGGAACCGATTTTGATGTCCGACATCGAAGCCTATCGGGCACATTTCCCCGATTCGACGACGCTGATATTGGGATATGGGGTCACCGAGCTTCCGGGTAGCACCTACTATTTGGTTGACAAAACGAACGAAGTCGTCGGCCCACCAATGCCCAGTGGCTATCCGATGGAAGGACTCGGTATTTCGATTCTGGATGACGAGGGCAACCCGCTGGAAGCTGAACAGCCGGGGGAAATTGCTCTTTCGTCTCCCTATTTGGCGCTGGGCTATTGGGGCAAACCCGCTTTGACCGCTGAAAAGTTCTTGCCAGACCCCGACGGGGCAGGGCGCGTCTATATGACTGGTGATGTAGGCATATTGCGTGCAGATGGCTGCCTGGTTCACCTGGGGCGCAAGGATTTCCAGATAAAGATTCGCGGCTTTCGGGTTGAAATAGAAGGCGTTGAGACTGCCTTGGCAGACCTGCCTGGGGTGAAGTCTGTGGCAGTAGTAGCCCATCCGGACCAAATGGGCATACAGAGATTGGTGGCCTATGTGGTCCCAATCAATCCGGAGAGCAGCCAGCCAGCGGCGTTGCGCCAGGCATTAGCAACCCGCTTGCCGGATTACATGGTTCCGTCTGCCTTTGTTACTCTGGATGCACTGCCCCTGCTGCCCACGGGGAAGGTCAACCGCCTGGCGCTGCCGCCACCGGACAGGCAACGCCCACGCATGGCTGTAGCCTATGTCGGGCCATCCACCCCATTTGAAACAGCGATCGCCGCCATATGGAGTGATGTGCTGGAGTTGGACACAATCGGTGTCCATGATCCATTTCTCGACCTGGGCGGCAATTCCCTGCAAGCCATGCGTATCGCGGCACGGGTGCAGGAGGAATTCGGCGTGGAGATTCACCTGGCCGAACTGTTCGCCGCAGCCACTGTGGCAGAGATGGCCCTGGTTGTGGCGGCTGCATTGCTCAATAGTCCCGGCCTTTCTAGGTTCTTTGTACCTATTCAGGACTAGCGCTGATTGAGTGGCGGCGCTTCGGAAAGCGGGCTGTTTCTAGCCGTATCGAAATCCAGCCAGGTCACGCCAATATGACTTGGCTGACCTGAATAGGTACACTCCTTTGACGAAGGAAGGAATGTATGGTTATACACCAGCAAGTTCCTGCCTGGCAGCAGGCAATTTTGGATGGATGTAAACGTCCTGGCGAACCGTGGGTTCCGGTTGACAAATGGGCGATGATGCAGCAGTCGATTTCTGCTCTGTTTGAAGAGCAGGTTGCACGAGCGCCAGAGCGTCTGGCTGTCAAGACCGATACAGTCCAGCTTACGTATGACGAGTTGAATCGGGTGGCTAACAGATTGGCCCGATCGATTCTAGCTGAGCAACGAGATAGAACAAAACCGATTGCGTTTTGTTGCACTCAGCGCGCCCATTTGGTGATTGGGATACTGGGTGTATTAAAGGTAGGTGGATGTTTTTTGATTCTTGACCATCATTCTGACCCTGATCGGAACACGAATATTCTTATCGACTCGGCAGCGGAAATGCTTTACACCGATGCAGAAGTATTGGACATTGAAGTCGACTCTAAAGAGAGGTTGCCCCACCGCCTTCGATTGGATCAACTCGATCCGATCCTGGCTGGCGACAATCTTGAGATCGCTCTGCCTTTGAATACCCATGCACGTCTCGTCTAC
>JAHEML010000491.1 GCA_024643705.1 Caldilineaceae bacterium
AACCCCATCACCCACAAAAACACCCTACCCCACCGGTATCTTTGTCGCCAGCAGCCGGGGATTCACCTCCGGTTCGGGCTATGTTGTCGTGGGCGAAGTACTCAATACAGCGAAAATTCCTATCTTTGGGGCCAAAATTATCGCCAACTTCTACGACAGCAAAGATGCCCTGATTGGGGCGCAACAAGCCTTGACCAGCTTTGCCATGACCGAGCCAGAGGTGGGCAATCCGTTCCGATTGCAAATCGAGAACCTGGTATCTGCCGTAGCCCGCTACGAACTCACCGTCACGTGGGAAGATGTCAGCTTGATCGAATTCCGTCCCCTTGCTGTTCTGGATCAAGAAGTGGGCCAGGGCGAAGTGGTCGGTCAGATTCGCAACGACCAGGAAAGCAGCCTCACGTCGATTGTGGTGGCAGTGATATTTTACGACGCAGCAGGCCAAGTGGTGGATACGGCTGACATCTTTCTGGGGGGGCAGATACTTGCGCCCAACGCGACCATGCCCTTCGCCATCCCCATTCACGGCGACACCCCCGCCTACGACCATTTCTGGATCGAAGCACAGGGCAACGTGAATCTTTTTTAGAGTCGCGTTTTGAAGTCGCGTACGGCTCCCGCCAAGCGCAGAACACACTTCGCGCGTGAACAATCATTGAGTATTGGGCATGACGATTCTCTACCTCTCGCTGGCCTATCTGATCGGAATCGGAGCCGGGCGTTTCTTGTGGGACGCCGGGTACATTGGCTGCGGTTTTCCCACCTGGGTGTGGATTGCGCCGCTGATCTTGTTGCCCGCCCCCTTTTTGTGGGAAAAGTACGCGGCGCGGCGGGATAGTCTTCCCCTTGTGTGGCCCGAAAGTGCAGGCTTCACCCCGCCCAGGCCCGAATGGCGCACAACCCTATGGATTGCCCTGTTGCTGGCCCTCTCGGCTGGGGCGCTCCGTTTCGCCGGGCACCCTCTAGAAGCCTGCGCCACACCCTCTGATCTAGCCTATTACAACAGCCCCGACACAGAGATCGACAGCGGCCCAGCAGTGACCCTGATTGGGTATGTGGTCAACTACCCCACGGTCAAAAATGGCCGTCAGCAGGTGCAGATTCAGGCGGAGAGCATTCGTGTGGATGGGGTCGAATTCCAGGTGAGCGGTCAGGCACGCATGGCAATGGGGCCACTGCCCATCTACACCTATGGACAATCGCTTCGAGTCCGGGGCAACCTCACCGAGCCGCCGGTTTTCGACTCCTTCGACTACCGGGCTTACCTGGCTCGTAAAGGAATCCGCAGCCAGATTATGCGCCCACGGGTCGACCTACTTAATGTGCCCAGCCGAGGATCGCCCATTTTCCGTGGCCTTTACGCACTGCGGGCCCGGGGCGAATCGGTGATCAACCGGCTGCTGCCCGAGCCTTATGCGGCCCTGGCAAACGGGATGTTGCTTGGCATCGAGGCAGGCATCCCCGACGATCTCTACGAACAGTTCAACCTGACGGGTACAAGCCATGTGATCGTGATCAGCGGATCCAATGTGGCGATCATTGCCGGTGTACTCATGGCTCTCTTTGTGCGCCTGCTGGGAGAAAGACGTGCCCTTTGGCCCACGTTGGCGGGGATTGGGCTTTACGCGCTGCTGGTGGGCGGCGACCCAGCCGTGGTGCGCGCCGCCCTGATGGGATCTCTCTTTGTGGTGGCCACGGTTCTCCAACGCCAAAGCACCGCACTGCTCAGCCTGGGCGCGGCCTGCTGGGCCATGACCCTGCTCAATCCGCTCACCCTGTGGGATGTGGGTTTCGAGTTGAGCAGCGCGGCCACAGCCGGTCTCATCCTCTTCTCGCCAGGCATGACAGACACGCTGGGGCGCATCTGGCCCAGAGTTGCTTGGGGCGGTCATCTGACGGGGGGCCTGGTTGAACGGGGTAGCTCCCTGTTGCGCGGGCTGCTGCAAGATGGACTGCTGATCACCCTGGCAGCCAATCTGACAACCCTGCCCCTGGTGGTCTACTATTTCGGTCGCCTGAGTTTGGTCAGTTTGCTGACAAATCTCTTGATTGCTCCCGTACAACCCTTCATCATGTTTTGGGGAGGGGCTGGTCTTGTGGCCGGGCTGACGGTAGGCGATCTTGTGGCACAACCCTTGTTGTGGGTTCTCTACCTCTGCCTGGGGTGGACTGTTACCATGGTTCGCTGGAGCGCGGCCCTGCCTGGGGCCAGCGTGGATATTCTGGGTTATGGCATGAGCGGGTTGATGCTGACCTATGGGTTGCTTTTTGGATGGCACTGGCGAAAGCTGATAGGAGAAACGGTAACGAAGATGGCAACAAATATGGTCAAGTGGCGGCCCCAGTTTGGATTTCCCACACTCTGGAAATGGAGCGGCACGGTTGGTCTGCCTGCCCTGGTTGTGGGCGCGCTGTTGATCTGGCAGGTGGTGCTGTCCCGCCCGGATGGATACTTGCACCTCTATTTTCTCGATATCGGCCAAGGTGATGGGATTCTGTTGCAGACACCGGGCGGGCGACAAGTTCTGATTGACGGAGGCAGCGATCCCCAACGGCTCTTCGCCCAACTGGGCGCGGCCATGCCCTTCTGGGATCGATCCCTTGATCTGGTGGTGGCAACCCACCCGGATTGGGACCACATGGGCGGGCAGATCGGGCTGCCGAATCGGTTTGAGATTGGGCAGGCATTGGTCAGCGACAACTTGTACGATCATGAAGATTTCGGCGAGTGGCGAGCGGAAATGCAGAGCGCGGGTGTGGAGATTGCCCGCCAATCCCAGGGTGGATGGATCGACTTGGGAGATGGGGTGGCCCTGTGGGTTCTGTGGCCCCGACCCGAAGAAGCGATGACCGGTGTGGAGGACGACGACAAAAACGAGCGTTCCCTGGTGCTTCGGCTGGTCTACGGCGACATGAGCGTGCTGCTAACTGGAGACGCTGGCCTGCCAACCGAGGAGGCAATGGGCAAAGACGGCCAAACCCTCGCAGCACATATTTTGAAAGTGGGCCACCATGGCAGCCGCAACAGTTCAGGGGTAGATTTTGTGGAGGATGTGGGTGCCGAAGTCGCCGTGATCCAGGTTGGCGAGAACCGCTACGGACATCCCGACGAAGCGGTGATAGGGACTCTGGCCGGTGGGCTGATTTTGCGCAACGACTTGCACGGGCGCATCCATGTGCGCAGCGACGGTACAAAGATGTGGATCGAGACAGAACGCAACAACCCATTGGCCGATTGGGACAGTGTGCCAGTTGCGCCGAAGACTGGGGGCTAGTCACACCGATCCTGATTTGGCGCTGGCCTATTGTGAATTTTTGCGCACAGAATTGCATCCCGGCGTCTCCCGTGTTACACTGTCTTCTGTTTAATTTACCCATCATTCGGTTCGTAGTCCACCCACCGAAAATCGCCCTGGGCTGCACTTTACTAGTGGAGAGCATCGATGAGACGTCTTCATCCATACCGATTCTATCTGATTTTTGCGTCACTGGTCTTTGTGATTCTGCTGATCGTGGCCTGCACGCCCAATCCGCGGGCGCAATTGATTTCACCGGATATGGTCCCCGAGGTGAAAGGGCAGGCGTTTGTCCCGCCCACGCCCACCCCTGTCCCCGACATCAACGACCTGACGGACGAAGAGATTTATGCCGGTTTGCCAGCCGACGTGGCCGCTCTGTTCCCCGGCGATCCGGCCCACGGCGAAGAGGTAGCTACGGCGGCTGGTTGTCTTGGATGCCATCGTTTGGATGCCACCAACGTGGCAGTGGCCCCCACATGGGGAGGTGTTGCCGACACATCCATCACACGGGTGGCAGGCGAAAGCCCGGCGTTCTATTTCTACCAGAGCATCACCGAGCCAAACGCGTTTGTGGTTTCTGGGTATAATGGTGGTCTCATGCCCCAAACATACAAAGATTCGTTGAGCGCCCAGGACATTGTGGATGTTGTCAGTTATCTACTGACACAACGAGGGGAAT
>JAHEML010000492.1 GCA_024643705.1 Caldilineaceae bacterium
GCCCATTGGCTCCACCATCAGGGTGGTGGGGCCGTGTTCTGGATGGTCGAAATGCAACGCAATCAGCCGTTCGTAGGCCACTGGCTGCTCAATCTTCTCCAATATCCCACCCCGTACATACTTTTTCAGGAGCATTAACAGGGGGGAATCTTTTTCTACGCCTCGGCGCAATTTCTGCGGGTTCAGGTGTATACGGCTGGCCTGGGGATGGGCCGAAAGCAGCAGGTAGTGGCGTTGGCGATCAGCGTAAATCTCCATGCCCACGCTGTGCTCGTCGGGGCGCAGAATCTGCTGAACCCTGCCGCCTTGGATGGTGCGAATCAGTTCGTCGGTTACTGCGCTGAGAGTGAGTGCGTCGAAGTGCATAGGGTTTGCGGGTTGTGTGTTGCGAATAGGGAGTGTGGATGGTGAATTGTATGTGATGGGGCGTAGGCTGGCAAATGGCAGGAACATTTGATAGGCAATCTTCGTCTGATGTGCAGTACATCAGTTCGCGGCAAGGACCGGTCCTCTTTGTGTTTCAGCTGATGCCGAAAAACCTCTATCGGTTGAAGGAGAAGGAGAGAGTTATGCGATTTCAACGCGGATATTCCGCCCCCACGGCTCGGATTTTCTTCAGCGCGGCGTTGTTGCTGTTGGCTGCGCTGCTCACCCCGTTATTTAATGCCCGCATTGCCCAAGCCCAAGGGATCGTGACACCCCGTCATACAGACCCATTTTGGCAGGCGGCCTATTGGAACAATACAACCATGAGCGGTACACCTGTATTGACTCAGGAAGCTCGCTCGTTGGATTTTGACTGGGGCATGGGTTCGCCCGATAGCCGGGTCAGCAATGACAATTTCTCGGCTCGCTGGGCCCGCTATATTGATGTGACCCCCGGCGACTACACTTTCACCGCCATCTCGGATGACGGTATTCGGGTGCGGGTGGACGGGGAACTGGTGATCGACGCCTGGTGGGAGCATAGTGCTGCCCAATTCACCGGCACAAAGAGCCTGAGCGCAGGTCATCATCTGGTGGAAGTGGACTACTACGAAAAGAGTGGCAACGCGGTGGCCAAGCTCTTCTGGCAGGCAGGGCCACCCCCTATCACCGACTGGAAGGGCGAATACTTCAACAATAAATCTCTCAGCGGGACACCGGCTGTGGTGCGCAACGATCCTGCCATCAATTTCGATTGGGGCACAGGCAGCCCTGCTGGGGGTATCACGCCCGATGCTTTTTCGGTGCGCTGGAGCCAGAATCTCACCCTTTCTGCGGGGATGTACCGTTTCCACATGGTTGTGGATGATGGTGCGCGGCTCTTTGTCAACGGTCATACCCTGATCGACGCCTGGAAGCTCCAGGCTGCCACCGATTATTCGGGCGATATCTATCTGCCCGGCGGCAGTGTGACTGTGCAGATGGAGTATTTCGAGGAGAACGGCAGTGCTGCGGCAAAGCTCTCTTGGGGGAAGGCAGACAGTCTCCCTGTGCCCACCGCAACCCCGGTTCCCCCACCCTCGACAAACGGCGTGATTGTTGATGACAGTTCGCCGGAGTTTGTGCGGGGTGGCACGGCGTCGGGCTGGGGCAGCGCCAACGAAGGGTACAACGACCATCTGTTCTGGACGCAAAACAACGACCGCGCCCGCCCCGGCTACAATTGGGGGCGCTGGTATCCGGTTCTGGACAGAGGACGCTACGAAGTCTTTGTCTATATCCCCGACCGCTACACAACCAGCAGTAGGGCCAATTATTGGGTTTCCCATGCAGGTGGTTTCACCCTGCGGGTGGTGGACCAGTCGGCCTACAGCAATCAGTGGGTCTCGCTGGGAACCTACAGCTTTCGGGGCGACAATCGAGACTATGTCAGCCTGGCAGATGTGACCGGAGAGATCTATCTGTCCCGGCTACTGGCGTGGGATGCTATGAAATGGGTGGGGAAGTAGGTGGTAGGCAGGTGACAGGTGACAGGTGGAGTGTATCTGTTTGGGTTGTTGAAGGGCAAGATGATAGCGGACAAAAGGCTGGGCGATTGTTGTCCGGCCTTTTGTCTGGCCTACTGTAACTGATTTTTGCTCCGTTGACTATGCAGAAGTGGCCTTGTATACTGCACAGGTCGGCTCGAATAAAATGCAGTATACAAGGGGAGACATATTGGCATGAGCAACAGACCGAATCAAATTCCTATGCGGGCAGTGCCCGGTTACTACTCCAGCACAGAGGGTATTCAGATCGCAATACAGACCGGAGCCAACGCCAGCGACGAAGATTTGCAATTCTTCCAACAGCTTGGGGTGGAATGGGCTATGGTAGGGGTCCGAGAACCAGAACAGCACAACTTGGATTTCTACAAGAGTCTGGTCAAGCGTTTTGGCGAGTGGGGGATCAAGATTTATCGGGTTACCAACATCAGCGTCCACAACGTGCCGGAAATCACACTGAATTTGCCGGGCCGGGATGAGAAAGTAGAGGAGTTTAAGCAATTTATCCGCAACATTGGCGCGGCGGGCATTTATTACAACACGTATGCCCACATGGGCAATGGCATATGGCACTCGGGCCGGGCCGAAGGGCGTGGGGGCATGGACGCGCGTCGGCTGGACATCTCCGACGCGGTGGGGCGCTGGGGCGACAAAATATACTCTGGTGAGCTGACCCACGGACGCGCCTACAGCGAAGAGGAGCTATGGGACAACTACGCCCATTTGATGCGTGAGATTGTCCCTGTGGCCGAAGAGGCTGGCGTGAGAATCGGCATCCACCCCGACGATCCGCCCGTATACCCCTTGGGCGGCATTCCCCGTTGCATGTTTGGCAACTTTGACGGCTACAAGAAGGCGATGGAGATTGCCGATAGCCCCAACATTGGGGTGTGTCTCTGCGTGGGCTGCTGGTTGGAAGGAGGCACTGTGGGCATGGGCAACAGCCCTGTAGATGCCATCAAACACTTTGCATCCAAGGGCCAGCTTTTCAAAGTCCATTTCCGCAATGTCTCCAACCCCATGCCGGAACCCTGGGTCGAGACGCTGATCGACGATGGCTATCAGAACATGTACGAGGTGATGAAAGCCCTGCGCGAGGTGAAGTTTGATGGCTGTATCATTCCCGACCATATTCCCAACATGTTGGGCGGGCATCGGGTGGGTGTAGCCTATTCGATTGCCTACATGCGGGCGCTGGTGCAGGCGGCGAATCATGAATTTGGCGGGCCAGCGTAGACGACGGCAGAGGCGCAAAATACTGCGCCTCTGCTTCGACTTTCTCCCGACTTTCCCCATTGACTTTGTTATTGAGGGGGCCTATACTTGTCGTTGCACGCTTTCATACATACATTTGGCAACTGGTAAAGTGGGGCGCACCCACTTGCTGCTGAGACAACACCGTGGTCACCACAGGAGCCGCTGACAGCACGTCGGCGGCTCCTGTGGTGACCACGCTGGACACCGGCAAAAGGAGATGTATACATGATGACCCAGATTTCTAAGTATGCTCTGGTCGCTATCCTTGTTCTCATTCTATATCTGTTAATTTCGGGGAACCTGCTTTCTTTATCACCTGCCGTGATTGCATTGCAGCTTTTGGCACTTGGGCTGAGTGTATGGGCACGACGAAGTTTCAATCCGGATCAGTTCAGCATTCATGCAGAGCCAAAACAAGGGCAAATACTCTTGAATGGACCGTATCGACTGATTCGCCACCCGATGTACGCTGCGGCCTTACTCCTTATTTGGGCAGGGGTTGTGGCCCACATGTCACCCGCTAATCTGCTCATCGGCGTGATTGCGGCAGCGATTATTGCCGTTCGCATCACCGTCGAAGAGCAATATCTGCGTACACGCTACCCCGGCTATGCTGCCTACAGCGGCCAAACCAAGCGGCTCATTCCATACGTCATCTGACATTTCGATCTGCACCGCGCTAAACGAGACAATAAAGAACGGCAACAAAAAGGGGGCAAACGACTGTCGGTCGTCTGCCCCCCTTTTTGA
>JAHEML010000493.1 GCA_024643705.1 Caldilineaceae bacterium
GCATCGAGCCGCCAGACAAATTCCCTCTGGTCTACTACCGGGACAACTGCGCCGACATCGAACTGACGATTGACGACGTGTTGGCCGCGCCCATCGCCGATGCAAAGGTCTTCCAGTTTGCCGGGACGAACCTGTGCAAAGAGCCGAGCCGCAGCGCCACCATGCACGGCGCCGAGATTGCCCGTCGATCTGGCACGGATGTAATCCTGGACCTGGACTTTCGCCCCAACCAGTGGCACGACCAGCGTGCTTTTGGCGTGGTTGTGCGCTCCATCCTGCACTCGGTGGATGTGGTCATCGGCACGGACGACGAGATCAAGGCCACTGTGCTCAGCGACGCCAGTCAGGTGAATTTAACCCATTCACAAATCTCCGATGCCAAGGTGGAGGGCGACGCACTCGCTGCCATCCGCACGATCCTGTCATTGGGGCCAAAGGCAGTGGTGCAAAAGGTGGGTGCGTTGGGAGCGCGGGTACACTTGGCCGACGGCACGGTCATCGAGGCACCGGGCTTCCCGGTAGACATCTATAATATACTGGGTGCGGGGGATGCCTTTGGAGCGGGTTTCATTTATGGATATGTACACGGTTGGGGGTGGCGCAAGGCGGCCCGATTGGGCAACGCTTGCGGTGCGATTGTGGTGACAAAACACGGCTGCGCCAACTTTATGCCTACACTTGTAGAAGTGATGGCTTTTGCCGAGGAACGGGGCGGGTTGTAATGTTAAAGTAAGCGGGCTATAAACAACCAAATCGGGAACCCGCTGAAATTCACCCACATTCAATGTCGCGACGCCAAATTCGAGCGAACGAGCCATGGCGGCGATCAGCAGGTCATGCGCGCCGATCACCTCGCCTCTTTTTTGCAACCCAGCCCACAACATTGCATGAACCCGGGCGACTTCCAAATCGAAAACAACGATCGAAAACAATCAACACAGATATTTGAAAGCCAGTAGCAGTATGATAATCAGATATCATACATTATCAACATGTCGACCAATTCTGCAGGGGAGAAATACCAGTCATGTCCACCATCCGCCTCACCACCGCCCAGGCCCTCGTCCGTTTTTTGCAGAACCAATATTCCGAGCGAGATGGCATCGAACACGCCTTCTTCGCTGGCTGCTTCGGTATTTTCGGCCACGGCAACGTCTCTGGGATGGGCCAGGCCTTGCAGCAATATCCCGACTTCCGCTACTACCAGACCCGCAACGAGCAGGCAATGGTCCATACCGCGGCGGCCTTTGCCAAGCACAGCAACCGGCTACGCACCCTGGCCTGCACCACCTCTATCGGCCCCGGTGCCACCAATATGATCACCGGCGCGGCTACGGCCACTGTCAACCGGCTGCCCGTGCTGCTCCTGCCCGGCGACATCTTTGCCCGGCGCAATGTGGCCCCGGTGCTGCAACAGTTGGAATCGGACAGCAGCCAGGACATCTCGGTCAACGACGCCTTCAAGCCAGTCAGCCGCTACTGGGACCGCATCTACCGCCCGGAGCAGCTCATCACCAGCCTTCTTGAAGCCATGCGTGTTCTCACCAGCCCGGCCCAGACCGGCGCTGTCACCATCTGTCTGCCCCAGGATGTGCAGCCCGAAGCGTTTGACTATCCCGCCGAACTTTTCGCAAAGCGTGTCTGGCGCATCCCACGCAGCCGGGCCGATGCGGGCGCGCTGCAGCGGGCCGCCGACGCCATTCGCGCTGCCCAAAAACCGCTGATCATCGCTGGGGGCGGCGTACTCTACAGCGAAGCTACCCACGCTCTGCGCCGTTTTGTCGAACAGACGGGCATCCCCGTGGGCGAAACCATGGCGGGCAAGGGCAGCTTGCGCTACGACAATCCCCTTTGCCTGGGCGCAGTGGGAGCAACCGGCACTTCTGCCGCCAATATTGTAGCAAAAGAGGCAGACCTGATCATCGGCATCGGAACCCGTTACAGCGATTTCACCACCGCCAGCAAGACCCAATTTCGGAATCCAGACGTACGCTTCGTCAATATCAATGTGGCCGAATTCGACGCTCACAAACACAGCGCCATCCCCGTCACCGGCGACGCCAAGGTAACGCTGGATGAGCTGGCGGAGCTGCTGACCGGCTATCGCAACAGAGACGAAAATATCGCCCAAGCCCAACAACTCCACGACGAATGGGAAGCCGAAGTAGACCGCATCTATGCGATCAAAGCCGCCGAAAGTGGGTTGCCCTTCCAGGGGGGGCTGATCGGTGCCGTCAACGAACAGGGCGACCCGGACGCAGTCATGGTGGCCGCTGCGGGCAGTTTGCCCGGCGATCTGCACAAACTGTGGCGCAGCCGTCATCCCAAACAATATCATTTGGAATATGGCTTTAGCTGCATGGGCTACGAAATTGCTGGCGGGCTGGGCGTGAAAATGGCCGATCCGGCGCGGGAAGTCTATGTGATGGTGGGCGATGGCAGTTTTCTGATGATGAACGCAGACATCACCACCTCGGTGCAGGAAGGCTACAAACTGACAATTGTACTGATGGATAATCAGGGTTTCAAAAGCATCGGGGGTCTCAGCCGATCACTGGGGCAGAGCGGCTTTGGAACCCGCTACGTCTACCCCCAGAACGGTCACCTGGTCACAGACCAGGCTGGGATGGACGTGGAATCGTTGCCCATCGATTTGGCCCAGAACGCGGCTAGCCTGGGTGCACACGTGATCCAATGCCACAGCGTCGACGACGTGGTGGCTGCCCTAAAAGCCGCCAAATCCATCGACAAAACAGTCGTCATCCACGTGACCAATGACCGTTACGAAGGTGTGCCCGGCTACGAAAGCTGGTGGGACGTACCAGTAGCCGAAGTGAGCGAACTCGATTCGGTGAACGCGGCCAGGGAGGAGTGGGAAGAGATGCGCGCCAAGGAGCGCTACTTCCTATCATGATCTCTATGCGCAATCGATTGTACATCGACTTGCAATTTGTGCATCTGTGACGCACAATAGTCTCTGTAAGGTGTACGATTGATACTATCAGACCTTACGCAGTGCGTTGTTCCACTTCGACCGATACCACTGTCAGCTGTCAAAGTGACTACCTTTGCAAATCGTGTTTAGCCTTCTACGCTTTCAGAAAGGATCTCCTATGCGGAACCGCATATTCATTTCCATTGGCGCGATTTTCGCCACTGTACTCCTCGTATTGGGTGGGCGCTTTGCCCAGCCCACCGTCTCTGCCGAGCCGATCTTCACAGGCGACGCCGTGGCCGATTTTGTTGGCCCCAATGTGATCCGGGTTGACGACCCCAGCAGTGAGGTTGGGGTTCCCGATGTGGGGCTGCCCAAGCCTCCATTTCCCGCCGAACGGGTCAGCGGTTGGGACATGAACGCAGTTTACATGGAGTACGATTTCGACACCGACGTACTGCATGTCGGCATCGACTGTATCGGCATCTGCAGTGATGCGGACGGCGACGGCGATCCGGGTACCACCGGGCCAGAATTGACCCAGCTCAAAGGTGTCGACCTGGCAGACTTGTCCAGCACCGAGTCATTCACCTTCCTCATCGACACAGACGGCGACTGCGAAGAGGGCGGAGCCTACGAAGTCGTGGTTGGTGTGGCGCTTGGGTCCGACATTTCGACCTTTGCTGCCTATAATTTTGTGGGATCGCCCTTCAATCCCAGCTCTGGCTTTGGTTCAAAGCTCAGCAATGCGGTGACTCTCTTTGCCGCCCCCAGTGCAGACACGCCAGACATCGAATTCAGCGTGGCAGATTTCTCGACCCTGCCCAAATTTGATGCTGCTACTGGCGACGGCTTCCAATTTCAGATCAACGCCTTTTTGGGTTCTCTCGAAGACGACGGCATTGGCGAAGACTACATGCCTGGCGCTGCCCAGTGTGTGCCTGTGATCCCGCCCGCACCCACGCCAACGCCAACAAGCACGCCAACCGAAACACCCACAGCCACGCCGACAAGCACACCGACAGAGACGCCAACGGCT
>JAHEML010000494.1 GCA_024643705.1 Caldilineaceae bacterium
GGGGCGCAACAACCCAGAAAGAGGACTAATGTCAGGGATCCCACAATCGATCCCCAGTCAATCCGCATCTTTGTCATCGCAGCACACCTACCATTCAGCGCAAACAGCCTGCTTGCACAGTCGATCACAGTCGATCACAGTCAATTACAATTCGATTACAAAAGAGACAGACAATGCGTCGATCGATTTGTTCAACGCATTTCCGCGGCTCTGTTATGCGCACTTTGTTGCACCCCCCGATGAGTGGTGTGCAGATGCTGTTAGGAATTGAGGTACATTTATGGCAAATGCCAATCATGAAAATCGTACAGGTGGTCTAACCCAAACCGAAGGCTACGGTGGAGACACCGTGCGCATCGGGTCGGTGGTGCGGGACGATGTCGGGCTGATCATGACCGACAAACCCGGCGAAAGCGCGGTGCTGGTGGGCGTCGAATTCGATGGCGAACCCGGCCTGCTGAGCATTGCAGACTCGCTGACCGAACTTTCTCTGCTGGCCGAAACCGCCGGGCTTGACGTGTGCGGCCAGCTCACGCAGAGATTGGATCACCCCAACCCTGCCACCTTTATCGGTTCGGGCAAGGTAGAAGAGTTGGAACTTCTAGTCGCAGAGACCGGTGCGAATGTAGTACTCTTTGACGAGGAGCTTTCGCCGCGCCAACAACGACAGTTGGAGAGAGCGCTGGGAGATGACATCAAAGTCATTGACCGCACCGCGCTGATTCTGGACATCTTTGCCCGCCACGCCAAGACCCGCGAAGGCGCGGTGCAGGTGGAGCTGGCTCAATACGAATACCGGCTGCCCCGGCTGACCAGGGCCTGGACCCATCTGGCACGACAGTCTGGTGGCCGGGCCGGTGGGGCCAGCGGTGGTGTGGGTGTGCGTGGCCCCGGCGAAACCCAGTTGGAAGTGGATCGCCGGGAGATTGGGCGGCGCATTGCCCATCTCAAGCGTCAGTTGGAGGATATCAGCGACCACCGAGAACGTTACCGGGAAAAACGGCGACAGTCGGCAACACCAGTTGTGGCGGTTGTTGGCTATACGAATGCTGGCAAGAGCACCTTTCTCAACGCAATCAGCGACGCCAATGTGACGGCCCAGGATCAGCTATTCGCTACCCTGGACCCCACAACCCGGCGGGTTGATCTGCCCAACGGCCATGTGGCGCTCTTCACTGATACGGTCGGCTTTATCCAAAAGCTGCCCACAACCCTGGTTGCTTCGTTCCGGGCCACGTTGGAAGAGATCAACGAGGCCGATCTACTGGTGCATGTGGTGGATATATCCCACCCCAATGCCGACGAGCAGGTGGCGGCTGTAGAAGAGGTGCTGGAAGAGCTGGGCGCAGGCGAAAAGCCTGTCGTTACTGCTCTCAACAAGGCAGACCTGCTGGATCGGGACGATCCCGACGTGCAGGAACGGCTGGCACATGGGCTGCGGGCTTACCCGAATGCGGTGTTGATGAGCGCACTACAGCAAGAGGGTGTGGGCGATCTGCTGGAGACGGTGGCCGGTCAGCTACGCCAGACCATGGTTCCCGTGCGCCTGCTTATTCCCTACACCCACGGAGAGCTTGTCTCACGCTTCCACGAGTATGGTCATGTGGACAAAGAAGAGTACACGGAAGATGGCACGCGGATGCTGGGCCGACTTCCCACAGAGATGGCCGGAAGATTCCGGAGTTACTTCGAATAAAATTCACACAGGTCCCTCTTGTAGAATGACTATGCTGTGAGAATGACGATGCTGTCGAAGCGCAAAACTGCTCGGATACAGCCAAGTTGTTCTACAAGAGGGACACAAACCCCTCAATCACCTTCCACGCCAAGCGAAGGAGCTTGCAAATGAGCACCAACAGCCTCACCATCACCGACAACCGAACAGGTGAAACCTACGAAGTCCCCATTCAGGACGAGACCATCAATGCCATCAACCTGCGCAAAATCAAAGTGCAGCAGGACGATTTTGGCATGATGACCTATGACCCAGGCTACACAAACACAGCCTCGTGCAAGAGCCGGATCACCTTTATTGATGGAGATAAGGGAATTCTGGAATACCGGGGCTACCCCATCGAACAATTGGCCGAGAAAAGCAGTTTTCTCGAAGTTTCATATCTGATCATCCACGGCGAACTGCCCACAGCCGACCAACTGGCTCACTGGGAACAGCGCATTATGCGCCACACCTACATCCACGAAAATCTGACAGACATGCTCAAGACCTTCCGCTACGATGCCCACCCCATGGGTATTCTGGTCAGTGCGATTGCGTCCATGTCTACCCTGCACCCAGAGGCCAAAGAGGTCCACAATCCAGAAGTACGCATGAAGCAGATCTACCGCATTATGGGTAAACTGCCCACGGTGGCCGCCTTTGCCTATCGCCATCGCATTGGCCGCCCCTACAACTACCCCGACAGCACCCTGGGCTATTCGGGCAACTTTTTGTACATGCTCGATTTTATGGGCCAGAGCAACTACGAAGTGAACCCAGTGCTGGCCCGCGCATTGGATATCCTCTTTATCCTCCATGCGGATCACGAGCAGAACTGCTCCACATCGGCCATGCGCAGCATTGGTTCCAGCGAGGCCGACCCGTATAGCTCCATGGCTGGTGCGGCGGCCGCGCTCTATGGCCCCCTGCATGGCGGAGCCAACGAAGCCGTGTTGCGGATGTTGGGCGAGATCGGCTCGGTATCCAACATTCCATCCTTTATCGAAAGGGTGAAAAAGCGGGAAGTGCTGCTGATGGGCTTCGGCCATCGCGTCTACAAAAACTACGATCCGCGTGCCCGCATCATCAAAAAAGTAGCCTACGAGGTCTTCGAGGTTACTCAGAAGAATCCTCTGCTCGATGTCGCCATCGAACTGGAGCGGATTGCCCTGGAAGACGATTTCTTTGTCTCCCGCAAGCTCTACCCCAACGTCGACTTCTACAGCGGGATCATCTACCAGGCAATGGGCTTCCCGGTGGATATGTTCCCCGTGCTCTTCGCCCTGGGCCGTGCACCTGGGTGGCTGGCCCAATGGGTCGAGATGGTAGACGATCCGGAACAGCGCATCTCTCGCCCGCGCCAAATCTATCTGGGCGAACGAGGACGGGATTATGTCCCCGTGGATCAACGCTAGTCTCTACCCGGCCAGACCCTAGTCTACTCAGTTTGCCCTATCCCATTCCACCCATGCAGATGGAGACCAAAACAATGGCGAAACCAAAGGTGTTTGTCACACGAATGATCCCCGAAGCAGGGCTATCCATTGTACGCGAGTTCTGCGATGCGGACATTTGGCCCGGCGATCTACCCCCAGATCGCGACTATGTGCTGGAGCACGTGCAAGGGGTGGATGGGATTCTCTCGTTGTTAACGACAAAGATGGATAGCGTGGTGATGGATGCGGCAGGCGATAGGCTCAAGGTGATCAGCAACTATGCGGTTGGATTCGACAATATCGACATTCCCCAAGCCACCAAACGGGGCATTCCTGTAGGCCACACCCCTGGTGTTCTCACCGAGACAACGGCTGATTTTGCCTTTGCCCTGCTCATGTCGGCGGCGCGACGGGTGGTGGAGGGCGACAACTACACCCGAGCAGGCAAATGGAAGACCTGGGGACCGTCGCTCTTGCTGGGGCAGGATGTCTATGGGGCAACTTTGGGCTTGGTGGGCTTTGGTCGCATTGGCCGCAGCATGGCCAAGCGGGCCACGGGCTTTGACATGAAGATTCTCTATCACGACGACTATGTGCCAGCCGACGATCCCTTTGCCGCCGAGATCGGCGCGCGTTCGGTAGACATGGACACACTGCTCGCCGAGTCGGACTTTGTCTCGTTGCATGCGCCCCTTTTGCCTGACACCTACCATCTCATCGACGCCGCGGCACTGGCAAAGATGAAATCCACCGCAATTCTGATCAACAGTGCGCGCGGGCCGCTGATCGACCCTGCCGCCCTCTACGATGCACTGGCAA
>JAHEML010000495.1 GCA_024643705.1 Caldilineaceae bacterium
GTCGCCCGCGTTGTAAACCCCATCTCCGTTGTCATCCAAAAAGGGTGTCTGGTTGACAGGATTGGCAGCAACAGCAGCCTTGCCCTGATCGAAGCAGGCCTTCAGGTTGCCACTGTCGGCTACGCAGGAGAAGAATGCGTCGGAGAAGTAGGCACCCTGGGCTGAGGCATAGGCGTTGTTGTCGAAGCCGGTGGAGGTGATGATCACTCTGCCCGGCTTGCTGATGCTGTCGGTCACATTCAGCCGGTGGATAAAGCTGCCCGATACACATGCTTCGTAGACCACGGTGACTTCAGTCACGCCGGATGCTGTCTCCAGGGTGCGCAGCCAGCCATCCATCTCGGCAGGCGTGATGCTGTTCGCTCCCGCACAGCCGGTGACACAGAATTTGTCGGCCAGACCGTGGTCCATCATGTAGATGAAGAGTGGTTTGTCGGCCCCCACCCGTGTCTTGGCCCAAACGGTGATGGCTTCTTCAAAGTTGGCCGGTGTTGCTGTGGCGTCCACCTCGTCGGCCACACCGTTTTTGTCGGCATCCTGGGCAACCGGTGCAAGATAGTTGATGTCGTCGTCGGTGTAGCCTGCGCTCTTGAAGATGCGGTAGGCACGGTTGGTGGAGTTGTAGATATTGGTCTGCAACCCGAAGGTCTCGTTATGGCCGGCGATGATGATCACCGCACCCTTGCTATCGGCCAGCCGTTGCACGTCCAGGGTATAGTCGGTGCTGTTGCTGGCTTCGTCAAAGATTGTGACCTGAATTTCGTTGCTTCCCACCCGCAAGGGCAGGTCTTCCACGCGGAAATCATCAATGCTGCCTGTCAGGCTAAAGTCGGCCTTTTCCTGGTTAATACTTAGATTGCGCACCCGCACCCGGCTCAAGTTACTTCCACTGTCCGACGCTGCACCAGCAAATGTCAAGGCCGGTGCGGTGGTTGTGTAGGGGCCGGTGAATGTGGGCAACAGGGATGTGGCCTGTGGCTTGGTTGTGTCGGTTGGTTGCAGGGGGCGACACTGCAATTCGCCCGATGGCGCGCTCTGGTTGCGCGAGAAGTCGAGAGCTGTAACCCGCAAAAAGTAGAGTTCATTGGGCGTCAATCCATCCAGTTCCAGGAAGGTTGTGTCCACCCCACTCACATCGCGGATGCCAGTGTCGCTGGAGTTTTGGTTGCCATAGGTCACCTGATAGCCGGTGACATCGAATTCTGGGCTGCGCTGCCATTGGATCGCCAAAGTCGTCATGTCCACGGCCAAACAGCGCAGATTGGTGGGTGGCGACGGCGGCACGGCATCTAAAGTGATTTTCAGATCGTATTCTGTCTTTGCGCCAAAGTTGGCCGGATCAAACTGGCGCAACTGGATGAAATAGGTGCCGTTTTTGGCTGCGTTCCACGTCAGGCGCACCGTGTTGCCAAAGGCGTTGCTCTCGAAAGAGCCGGGGGCCGATTCGCAATTGTCGTAGAGAAAGATGACGGGGTCGGCCAGATCGCCCACGCCGCTGACTTCGATGACGTAGCTCTTGTTGGCCTGGGTGGTAAAGCTCACCCAATCCTGATCACCTTGGTAATGGAAAGTATGGCGGCGTGCCACGCCACTGGTCGAGATCGGTTTGGCCCGGACGCAGAGATCGTCGTTTTCTTGAGTATCCGGGTTGGGGCCAGCTACGGGTGGCTCGTCCGGTGGGGTGGCACCGCTCTCTTTGGGGAAATAGTCGGCGGCTTGCTGGCTGGCAACATAGACCGCCCGCACGCCCTCTTTGTCGCCGTCACCGTTGAGGATGTTGTTGGCGATTGCCGCGGCCTCGTCGGTGAAGGGGGCGGCTGTGACAACATCGCTTGCAGCCAACACTGCCTGAATTTTCTCAATCAGCAGATCAGCCCATGTGCCAGTGCCTGTGGCCGGGTAAAAATTGGCGGTAGCCGACCGGGCGTCTGTGGCCTGTTGGGTCATGTTTGTGGTGGCTCCGGCGCTGCTCTGCAATTGCTGCATGGACAGATCGACACTGGACGCGTAACCCAGCAGGCCAAAGCCATCCCCTGGGTCGGCGGCGCTGGGGAGATAGCGGGGATCATCTTTGCCCACCAAGACATTCAGCGTCTCCTTGGCCCTGGCTTGCGCCTGAACAATGTCATCCGCCGAAGCAGCCGCGCTCATTTGGGCTGCCAGATCGCGCACAAGCTGGGCTTGGCTTGCCAGACCAACCCCATAGCCTACCTTGGCGGGAGTGTCGTCTGCCGTCGAGACAATTTTGCGGATGGGGCCAAGAGGCGCGGCTGGCAAAGCATCCTCGGCGAAAATGGCACCTTGCACCAACCGAAAACCGTTGAACTGTCCGATGAGGTTGCGCCCCTGATAGGAGAAGCTGACTGTGACCCCGCCTTCGCTCCAGGGCACTTCGCCCAACACAAGCCGTGTGCCGTCTATATTCATCAAATAGGCCCACAAACTCACGCCGTTGGGTGGCTGGGGTATGTTGGTCAGTTGCAGGGCGATGCGGTCGCTGGTGGGCTGGCTGGCTGATGGCTGGTGCTGAATATCGCCAGAAATGCCATTGGTAGGCACGTAGGTTGCAGCTTGCTGGGCCGTGAGGAAAGATGTCCAACTGCCGCCTTCTCCGGCGATTGGTTCAACAGCGCCATCTTTGTCTGCATCGATCCCATTGAGTATCTGGTTTGCCAGATCGCGCATGGCGGTGGCCGGCGCGACTGCTGCATCTGCGTTGGCGGCAGAACCGATTAGCTCGCTTTGGCTGATGAGTTGATCTGCCCATGTGTTTGTGTTGTTGGCCGGTGCAAAGTTGGCGATGACCAGGCTTGCCGCAAAGAGCTGGTCGGTCATGTCATCGGTCACGCCTTCGCTTTCAGCCGCTTCGAGAAGTTTTAGATCCGCATTGGCCGCATAACGCAGCAGGCCGAAACCGTCGCCCGGGTTCTGAACACCCCCCGCGCCGTCGAAGTCGCCGTAGCGGACGTCGTCTTTGCCAAGCAGGATGTTGCGTACATGTTCGGTGTGGGTACGCGCTCCGGCCAGATTGCCCGCTGCCGCTGCCGAGCGGGCCAGGTTGGCGTGGGTGGCGAGGGTCTTGGCTTCGTCAACCAGCCCCACGCCATAACCCGCGCCGTCTGGGGTGTCGCTGGCTTTGTCCAACACTTCGCGGAGCAGTGCCAACGGGCCGGTGGGCAGGCTGGTTTCGAAGACGTTTTTCTCCCACATCATGCGATAGGTGTCGAATTGGGCGATCAGGTTGCGGCCCGGAAAGTTGGCCGCGCTGCTTACTTTGCCATTCGTCACAGTCAATGCGCCGCAGTAAAAGCCATCTTCTCCGCTTAGTAGATAGCTTTGGAGATCGAACCCAGAGGGCGGCGACGCTACCCCGTTCAGTTGGGTGACAAGTCGGTCACTTTGCAAAGAGGGCGTACCCGTATCGATATCACGGACCATGGCCGAGCCGGTCATGACCGCGACTTCACCAGCCAGTCGGCGGGCGTCGTTGCCCAGGCGCGCGCCCTGGGCTGTGTGTTGCCCCACCGAGAGGGCAAGGATTCCTCCGAGTAGACTGAGAAGAAAAACTGTGTAGCGACTGTGCATGAACTCGACACTCCGTGAGTTGAGAAGTTCAACTTCAAGGTGGTTCGCCCGATTTAGCGCCTAACCGTGGGCAGGAAAATCTGGATGCCGCTGCCGGGCGAGACTGGTGTGGCGTTGAGGCCCAGGCGGTCTTGGGCGTAGAAGATGATGCGATAATCGCCATCTTTCAAGAAGCCATTGGTGTAGTTGGCGCTGAACTTGCCCGGCTGCCCGGCCACTGGGTTGAGCTTCACCACCGGCACATTGAGATTGATGGTGACATCGGCGGGTTCCTGGAAGCCAGGCTCGTAGATGGCGGCCCAGACAAGGTCGGTCTGTTCGGCTCCCTCGGCCACCGTGGCGTTGAACACCCCATTGGTGCCATTCTTTTCCACCTGGGC
>JAHEML010000496.1 GCA_024643705.1 Caldilineaceae bacterium
GTGGTCATCCAGGGTGGTCATCCAGGTCTGCCTTCACGTATGTGCCTGCCACCTTTATTTTCCTTTCCACTCCGGCGCACGTTTCTCCACAAAGGCGCGCATCCCTTCCTTTTGGTCCTCAGTCGAAAATAGCAGATAGAAGGCCCGCTGTTCCGCTGCCAATCCCTCGGCCAGGCTGAGTTCGTAGGCACGGTTGACCGCCTCTTTGCCCAGACGCACAGCCACTGGGGCACGGGCGGCAATCTCCCCGGCCAGTTTCAGTGCTTCGTCCAGATAGTCCTCCACCGGCACGACCCGGTTGACAAGACCATGAGCCAGGGCTTCGTCGGCTTTGAGAAAACGGTTGTTGAGTACCATTTCCATCGCCAATGCTTTGCCCAGAACGCGGGTTAACCGCTGAGTTCCCCCTGCGCCGGGGATGACACCAATGGTGATTTCTGGTTGACCAAAACGAGCGCTCTCTGACGCGATGATCATGTCGCAGAGCAGAGCCAACTCGCACCCGCCACCCAGGGCAAAACCGCTGACCGCCGCGATAATCGGTTTGTGGATGGTGCTGATCCGATGCCAACCGTCGGAGAGTCCTCGGTTCATCAGTTCCACCGCGCTGGCGTCGGCCATCTCTTTGATGTCGGCCCCGGCAGAGAATGCTTTCTCGTTGCCGGTGATAATCATGGCTCCGATCTCGTCGTCTGCGTCGAAGGTGCGCAGGGCGTCGAGCAACTCTGCCAACAGATTGGCGCGCAGAGCATTCATGGCCTGGGGGCGATTCAGACGGACCAGCCCCACCCGCCCGTGGGTTTCGGTAAGGATGTCGGCGTAGACTGTCATGTTTACCTTTCTTCTTTGTGAACGCATTGGAGCGCTTTGGCAGGTGACTGCGATATATCGTATGTTTCTCATTCAAGAATTACTTCATCTTCATTTTCAGGCTTACTGTTTTCTTCTGCCAAGATCGTCTTGCGCATGACATTTTCGATTAGTTTGATCAGCATGCGTTTTCGATGCTGAAAAAAAATTTCAAAGTCATTGTTCCTCATTGCACTGGGATCAATTAGATGCGTAGCCACAATTGTGTCCATCTCAGCATCACTCAACCCAACTTGCTTTTCATTTTGCAGGCTGCGCAAGTAGGTAGCCGGTGCGTTGCCGCCGATTTTACGGTTGGCGATGTAAGAAATGGGCGTTTTGTTGATGATCGAATCGTATGTGGTATAGGGAATTCCTTTGGCTTGGCACCATACCTTAGGGAAAATATGATGAATATCAAGTGCGACTTCTTCCCAGTCGAGTTCCTGTACGGTTGCCTTCCAAAAGAAATCCTGAGCGCCTTGACGCAATACCAGCACATTCAGCCCTTTGTAGGCTGCACTCAGGCGTGAGCGGAGGGTATACAAACGGTCTGGTTGGAATGAGGCCTCAGAGACCGTCCGCGGTTCTTCGGCATCATTTTCAAACCAACGCATCATCTCTTCTAAATCATTAGCGATGCGAGTTTCTACGGCCCCACCGTAGAGTTCTCCCAGCACACCGCACCAGTACCAGCGGGCCAGTTTGTCATAGATTTTTGGTTCTAGCCAACGATTGCCAATGAGCGTTAGCACAGCGGCCAACGGCACCAATTGAGTACGGTAGGGCAAGTCACGGGCTGTATAAAAGCATTCCTTGCGCAGAAATTTAGCTGCCGACAAAAAACCTTGCTCTACTCTGGTAGCCCAATTTTGATAAGCTTCCAAGGGCAAATTCAATACCGAGACCCGTTTGGCACTTACCGCCGAAATAGATTTACCAGTCTTTCCATCGGCAACATCCTGACGCCGCTTTTCCAGAGTATGCAGCAACGTAATAGCTTGCAAAAAATCGGTTGAAGCAAGTCCAGCCAGAACTGGTTCATTGCCAAAGCATTCTGCTCGACCCTCAATGGGAGATGATGCCCCTTTTATTTTACGTTGTTTATTGCCAAACCAATCGTCCCGCAGGTTGAATCCATCTGCAGCGTAAGTAGCGGTGATAAGCTCGAAAACTGAGAGAGGTACCCCTCCAGTGTTAACTTTCTCAAAAACCAGACAAACTGCTTCTTTCGATGTCTCTTTTTTTAGGGCAATAATGGGTAGGTCATAATTGCGGAAGGCGTTGAGTATCTTTCTACGAAACTGCATATAAATGCCGAAGGATTCGGGAGCATACTCCTGCAAACTTTCTTCCCAGGCATCCGAATTGAGAATTTGGCTACAGGGGAAATAGAGTTGGCTACATTCCAATTGAATAGTTGAAAGGTCGAGATCAATATTTCGACCAAAATTGCTTTTCTGCTGCTTGCTTTCGTCCACGGCAACAAAAGCATCTTCGATCTGTCCGTCTTCCAAGGCCGTCTGAATATTCAAATAATAGTATCGGCGAATTGCTTTGCCTTTTTCATCTCGAGTGTAGACTGCTGTCTCCAATTTTAGTACTTGTGTCAGTGAAGTGAGTCGTTGCTGACCATCAAGAATCAGTTGTTCAGGTTCAGGAGGTGTTCCTCCAAAACGGATGTTCTCAATCGGACGAGTCTGAAAACGAACGTCTCCGCCAGTCTCCAGAAGCATCACAGCGCCGACCGGGAAAGAACGGGCGATACTCACCAGCAGGGACTGAACATGACTGTCGTCCCAAATCCAACCGCGCTGAAAATCAGGCAATTGAATTTTACCCGTAACAATTTCATCCAATATTTTAGGCAATTGCTGCTTGGTGCTGTCAAATGTACTCATAGATATCTCTTTCTGTAGTGACGAGTTGTGTCAAAAGTCGCGGCTATTCCAGCATCTTCCGTACCTCATCCCTGGATATCAGGCCTGCCTTTTCCAATCTCCCCAGCAGCGAAACAAGCCGAATGGCAGGTATACCAACGCGTTCGCAATAATTGATGGCCTTGCGGTCGTGGGTGATAAAGACAAGGTGGAGGCGATGGCAAAGGGCGATTGCTTCTGCTTCGCCAGCCGCCAATCGTGCCGGCACGCTGGCGATAAATAATTGGTCTGCCTGGAGCATCTGTGAGATTTGTATTTGGCCGCTGTTCACCAATTCCAGCACGTCGGCTAAGTATGAAACACCCTTGCCGTAGCCTGCTGTCAATTCGTTGTGAATAGCCGGAGTGATAAAGAAGATGTTTGAACCGCGTGCCGAAGCGAGGATTGTTTGTAGCAGATCAAGGCGACCGGCTCGGGCAAATAGAGAGAGGACGTTTGTATCAAAAACAACACCACTATACTGCGGAGAAGTCGAAGAGATCATCTAACAGTTCCTCTTCTCGCTCGTGCCAGTCTCCGTTGGTTGCTTCTGCTCCGACAAAGGGGATTTGCCGTTGACGCAATTCTTCGAGAAACAGGACATAATTCAACCC
Organism: Caldilineaceae bacterium; assembly: GCA_024643705.1. Lineage (GTDB taxonomy): Bacteria > Chloroflexota > Anaerolineae > Caldilineales > Caldilineaceae > JACQGT01. Next base: position 3,383 of record JAHEML010000496.1, read on the forward strand.
TGCGATCTGGGCTGCGCGCCCTGTGCTGATCTCTTCATTCACATAGAGTTCGAGCGCGATAGCCCAACGCAACTCTGGCGAAAGCTGATCCAGCCAGGCATCCAGCGCGTGTAGATATAGTTCGTCGATCGATGCAAAATTGCCCACACGCAGCGCCGCATCAAAGACCAGTAACCAGTCGGCCCGTTCTGTCTTTTGAATTGCTTCGGCCTGTACAGCTTGAATCATTCCCGTTTGCTCCTTTCAGCATCTCCGGGATCAGTATAGCACACCCCAGCCTTGAAACTTACTTGCCTTTCTTCTGCCCTGGCGTCACACTGCTGACACGGGCTACTTTGTTGGATTTACGTCTGCTCGAAGACGCCACAGGTGTTATGTCGCCCAAGAGTGAGGGCTGAATGGGTTCGCTGGCCGCGGGGATCTGCTTGGGTTTGGTGCTGCGTGTAGCTTTTGGCTTTTCGGCTGCCGGTGCAGGGGACGGTGTTTCTGTCGAGCTTGCTGTTGTCCCACTGCCGTTTGATCCCGTGGTCTTTGCCTCTGTAGTCTTTGTGGCGGTTGTGCGGCTGCGGCGTGCTGGCTTGGC
>JAHEML010000497.1 GCA_024643705.1 Caldilineaceae bacterium
CAGCGATGTGCTGCTGCGCTACACAGTGCGTTTGATTCGCACCACCCCCGTTGAAAAAACGACATAACCCCGCAAAATCGAAACCCCACCCGCCTATCTCCTGCTTGTACCCACGATTGCCCAGATGAATGTGGAGAAAGAGAAAAATTCGCGCGATTTCTGAACATTGTGTTCTAATATCTATCTTGACTCGCCGATTACGGCTTGGCCGCGCTGAAACTGCCCCACTTTTCTCAAATGTGAATTCGTCTTTTGGCAACGAATAGGATTCTAGGTGCAGAGAGTTCTACATTAGCCAAGATTCTTGGATATGCGCGGTTGCATTTCGGGTCTAGTATATGGCGCGTGCAATGTGATGGGCTGGCGGACGGATCACGGCGAACCCGGTCGGAGTTGAATTCATGGAGATAGGTGGAGAGATAGATGCAGTGGAGAGTTAAAACGTTCAATAGTCGTGCAATCGTTGGCTTCCTTCTCGCTATGACCTTTGTTTGTGTCGGATCGGTCGCGCTGGCACAAGAGCAGCCCGCCCCGTGGTCTTATATTTCCCCCCGACCAGGTGCGTTTTTTGTCCCCCCAGCCACAACAATTGCCCTGCGGCATGGCGATATCATCGACCAAGCTAGCCTCGCGGATGCTCTGTTCCGAGTTGTTGGCAGCGCAAGCGGCCTTCATCCCGGTGAGCTTCTGCTAGGGGATGATGACCAGACCGTGATATTCAAACCTTGGATGCCGTTTATGCCGGGTGAAGATGTAACTGTTTCTGTCGGGACGGGGATCATGACATTGGAGGGCGAGCCATTGGGGGCGCTATCCTTTCAATTCACCATTGCCCCTGCCGATTCTCCAAGCCGCACATCCTGGTTCGAGGACTTCTCTACACCCACAACCATTCAACGAGAGGTAGCAGCACAGGAAGCCAAGGTTGACCACACGAACGCTACATCTTCGCCATTTGTTACCGTGCCCGACGACTTCCCGGTGATCAATGTCACTGTGCCCGCCAGCGGGACCGGGGACGGATACATTTTTCTCAGCAGCTATCACAATATTTGGTCATTGGGCGCAACCCCCTACTTGTTGATTTTGGACAACCGAGGCGAGCCGGTCTACTACAAACGACTGGCTCCCGGCAACAATCTGGACTTTAAGAAGCAGCCGAATGGGATGCTCACCTATTATGACCGTGCGGCAAATCGTGAACTGGTGCTGAACAGCGCATACGAAGTGGTGGAAACTTTTCAGGCAGGCAACGGCTATCAGATTGATCACCACGATTTTCAATTGTTGCCCAATGGCCATGCGCTGCTGATGATTTGGGACTATCGCACCGTGGATATGAGCGCGGTTGTCGAGGGCGGTGATCCCGCCGCAACGGTCAGCGGCCTGGTGATTCAGGAGTTGGACACCAGCAAAAACGTGCTCTTTCAATGGTCCAGTTGGGACCATTTTGCCATCACCGATACCCAGGTCAGTCTGACGACTTCGTCGATTGCCTATGTTCATGGCAATTCGGTCGAATTGGATACAGACGGCAACATTTTGATATCCAACCGTGGCTTGGATGAAGTGACAAAAATCGACAGAGGGACGGGAGAGGTCATCTGGCGATGGGGTGGAAAGAGAAATCAATTCACCTTTGTCGGGGAAGATGGACCATTTTATGGTCAACATGATGCCCGGCGCCTGCCCAACGGCAATATCACCCTCTACGATAATCGCGAAGGCCAGACTCCATCATACTCCAGAGCCGTTGAATTTGCGCTGGATGAGGCGCAAAAATTAGCTACGGTGGTCTGGCAACACCGCAACGTCCCCGACACCTACGGGGCCTGGTTGGGCAATGCCCAGCGCTTGCCCAATGGGAACACAATCATCGGGTGGGGATCTACTACGCCAACCCTCTCCGAGGTGACCCCAGAGGGCGAGACTGCGTTTGAGTTGACATTTGGATGGCCGATTGTGAGCTATCGGGCCTTTCGCTTCCCCTGGACAGGCACGCCGAAATGGCCGCCGGCCCTTGTCATGCAGAGCGAAGGGAGCACCAACACCCTCTATTATAGCTGGAACGGAGCAACCGAAGTTGCGACGTACAAAATCTATGCAGGTGGCACGCCAAACTCGATGACACTCATGGCGTCCCAGCCAAAACAAAGTTTCGAGGGCAGCATGGATGTCTCTGGATTGGTTGCAGACAATTGCTTTTTTCAAGTGGTGGCCGTTGATGCCGCAGGAAACGATATGCAAGCCTCCAATCGTGTGGCTGCTCCGGGTTGCCAAACGTTCTTACCATACGTGGAAAATTGAGGACAAGGCCCGCCGACATGCGCAAAGTGCAAGTAGTTTCTATCCTTCTTGTGTTCCTGTTTTGTTGGACAGGGTCAATTCAAGCCCAGGAGATATTCGAATATCTCTCCCCCCGCCCCGGAGCTATATTGGTCTCGGCAGGCACGACCATTGCCGTGCGCCAGGGAACAGCCATCAAGGCGGCTAGCCTCAACGACTCGCTCTTTGTGGTCACCGGCAGCCAAAGTGGTCTTCATTCCGGGCAGGTGATTCTGGCCGATGATGGGCAGACTGTTATCTTCAAGCCTGGCCTTCCCTTCGCGCCCGCCGAAGTGGTCACTGTGACTATCCAATCGGGCATCGAAACCACAACCGGCCAAATCCTCAGTGGGATTGGCTACACATTTACGGTTTCTCCGAAGCCTGTGGGGGAAGTACGCACACCCACAGCAACCCTTGGCATAGGGGATTGGCAGACAACGCCTGCAACCCCAGAAGTCGCAGAGCTGGGGCGGGGGGCAAAGGGGAACTATGCAACAGTACCCGCAGATTTCCCCTTTGCCAACATCACGTCACCGGCCAATGGCGCAGACGACGGATTGATCTTCTTCAGCAATTTTAAGGTTGGTGGCTCTCCTGCGCCCTATGCGGTGATCATGGACGACAACGGCGAGCCAATCTTCTACCGAAAGTTGACACCTCTCACACTCAACACCGACTTTCGCAAACAAGCCAATGGCCTGCTCACCTATTATGATGCCGGAGTCGGTTTGTATCTGGCTTTGGACGACTCGTATCAGGTTGTCGACACGTACCAAGCCGGCAATGGATACACAATCGATCTGCATGGCATCCATGTTGCCGAGAACGGGCATATCCTGTTGCAAATTTACGATCCCCAATCCATCGACATGAGCCAGATCATCCCCGATGGATTGCCGAACGCGACGGTCATCGGTGCAGTCATCCAGGAGTTAGACGCCTCTAGGAATGTGATTTTTGAGTGGCGGAGTTGGGATCATTTTGCCATTACCGATGCCAGTGACGCGCTCGACCTGACCACCCAAAACTTGAGCATCCCCCACATGAATGCGGTGGAATGGGATACAGACGGGAATATCCTTGCCTCGTTTCGCCATCTGGACGAGATCACGAAAATCGATCGCTCTACGGCGGACATCATCTGGCGCATGGGTGGAAAAAAGAACCAGTTCACATTTATCGGCGAGGATCGCCCCTTCTCGCACCAGCACGACATTCGGCGGCTGCCCAACGGCAACATCACAATGTACGACAACGGAAACTCCGGTCAGCCGCCCTATTCGCGGGCAGTCGAATATCAGTTGGACGAAGTGAATAAGACCGTCACCAAAGTTTGGGAATACCGCCACCAGCCTACAGACCTTTTTGGCGCATTTACCGGCAGCGTCCAGCGCCTGCCCAATGGCAACACAGCCATCAGTTGGGGCGGAAATTCAACGCCGTTGCCCATTTTCACCGAAGTGAAAGCAGATGGAAGCAAAGCCTTTGAGTTTTATCTCGACAACGGCGAGCAAAGTTATCGTGCTTTTCGTCAAACGTGGGAAGGCCATCCCGTCGAGCCACCATCTCTGGTGTTGGAGAGCCAGGCAACCACAAGCACCCTGCATTACAGCTGGAACGGAGCAACCGAAA
>JAHEML010000009.1 GCA_024643705.1 Caldilineaceae bacterium
AGGGCGCAGCGGGCGTCGAGCCTGGGCTGGCCGGTGTCACCGTGACCCTGACCTATCCCAACGGGACGGTCATCACAACGCTGACCGACGCTTCGGGCATCTACACATTCACCAATCTCCTGCCCAACCAGAGCTACACCGTCACAGTCACGCCGCCCCCCGGCTACAACTTCACCGTACCCAACAGCGGCTCCGATGCCAGCGACAGCGACATCAGCCCCACCACCGGCACTGTCGTGGTTGCTATGGGTCTGACCGACAACCTGACTATTGACGCCGGGCTTGTCCAGCCCATGAATCTGGGCAGTGGTGTCTGGTTCGACAGCAACGGCAACAGCCAGCAGGAGCCGGGCGAACCGGGCATCCCCGGCGCAGTCGTCACCCTCTTACTGGCCGACGGGGTGACACCCGCCACCGACCTCAACGGCAACCCCGTCACCGCCCAAACCACCGGGCCGGACGGTCTCTACAACTTCACCAATCTGCCCCCTGGCGATTACGTCGTCCAGGTGACTATGCCCCCCGGCTACACTCCCACGCCTGTGCAGGTGGCAGACCCCAACACGGACAGCAGCACCGACAGCAACATCGCTTCCAGTGCAGGCAATGTCCACACCAGCGGCGTCGTTTCCCTCACCGTCGGCGGCGAACCCGCAGCGGGCGTGGACGGCGACGGCACAAATGGCAACCTGACCGTTGACTTCGGCTTCATCGGCGTCAACCTCGGCGACTTCGTCTGGCTCGACGCCAACTACGACGGCCAGCAGGGCGCAGCAGGTGTCGAGCCGGGTCTGGCGGGCGTTACTGTCACCCTGACCTATCCCAACGGAACGGTCATCAGCACAAACACGGATGCTTCCGGTCTCTACACCTTCACCAATCTCATCCCCAACCAGACCTATACGGTCACCTTCACCGCACCGGGCGGCTATGCCATCACAACGCCCAACAGTGGGGCAGATGCCACCGACAGCGACGCCGATCCCGCCACTGGTGTGGTGGTTGTCAATCTCGGCGCTGCCGACGACACATCCATCGACGCCGGTCTGGTGGACCTGGTGAATCTGGGCGACCGGATTTGGCTGGACACAGATGGGGATGGACAACAGGGCGCTGCCGGTGTGGAGCCTGGGCTGGCCGGTGTCACCGTGACCCTGACCTATCCCAACGGGACGGTCATCACAACGCTGACCGACGCTTCGGGCATCTACACATTCACCAATCTCCTGCCCAACCAGAGTTATACGGTCACGGTCATACCGCCCACTGGCTACATTTTCACCGTGCCCGATAGCGGCTCCGACACCACCGACAGCGACTTCAGCCCCACCACCGGCACTGTCGTGGTGGCTATGGGTCTCACCGACAATCTGACGGTCGACGCCGGACTTGTCCAGCCTATTATCATCACGGGTGGTGTCTACAATGACAATACAAACGGCAACGGGCAGAAGGATGGGGGCGAACCGGGCATTGCAGGTGTGCTGATTACACTCAGCAACGGTCTGACCACAACGACGGATGCCAACGGCATCTACACCTTCACACTGACAATACCGGGGACGTACACCATCACGGAGACAAATCCGGCAGGCTATACCTCCACTGGCGACACAGATGGTCCGAACGACGACCAGATTGTCGTGACGGTGGTTGGCGGACAGACCTCCCTCGATAATGACTTCCTGGACGCCCAAGCGAATGGGTCCATTGCGGGTACAGTCTGCGACGGCTCCACGGGCAGTAGCAGTGGTCTGTGTGAGGGCGGCGAGGCAGTGCTTCAGGCCGTAACGGTCACACTGGTCTATGCCGGACCAGATGGACTATTGAGCACAGGTGATGACAACATCACCCAGACCGTGACCACCGATGTGAGCGGCAATTACACCTTCACTGCCCTGCTACCCGGCGTCTATCAGGTCACCGAGACGAATCCGCCTGGCTATGTGAGCCTGGCCGATGCGGATGGAGGTGATCCGGATGAGATCAGCCCACTGGCTCTGGCAGGTGGAGAGAATCTGGTCGACCAGGACTTTGAGGATAATCTGGTTCTGACGCCTGCATCGAACTATGAGGTAAGCAAGACACTGAATGGGATCAGCCCGGTGCGTATTGGCGAGAGCCTCAGTTTCACCATCCGCATCACCAACACGGGTGATGTGACCCTGACCACCGTGCCTCTGCAGGATATCTATGTCCACGGGGAAATGGTCTACCTGAATGCCACGCCCACACCCAATACGGCAGTGGCGGACCAATTGGACTGGAGCGACCTGACCGCAGGTGCACCCAATGGCTTTGGCGTCGATCTGGCCCCAGGGCAGAGCTTCGTCATCACCACTACCTTTATTGCCGTTAGGGACACAAGCGCCAATCCGGGTGGAGTGGCAGTCAACACAGCCGTGGCTACGGGTCTCTTCTACGATGTGGACGGTCCGGGGGGCACACCACCCCAGCCGGTGAGTGACAATCCGCCGGTGACAGCCACCGTGGGCATTGTGGCTCCCACGGCAGTCAGCCTGGCCGATGCCAGTGTAAGCTATGCCAATGGCACTGGCCTGCTGCGTTGGCAGACCGTGAACGAAAGCGATGTGCTTGGCTTCCACGTCTATCGCAGCGAGGGCAGTGGCCAGGCAGTGCGCCTGACCGACACCATGATTGCGGCCCAAAAGCCGGGCCAGAGCGACGGGGCGGCCTACGATTACACCGACAGTAGCCTGAAGATGGGCAAACTCTACACGTACTCCGTCGAGTTTGTCGGGGCAGACGGAACGCTGGGCCAGAGAGTCATCGGCACGCTTGTCACCGGGGCCAGGCTCTTCCTGCCCAGAATTGGGCGCTAGACCGTCATGACTCCTGTCGGGGGTTGATGGTTTCAACTCCTGACAGGAACAAGCACAAAACAAAGGCAAAACATGAGTCGTCCCGAATTTTGAGATGACTGTACAAGAGAAACCTCCTGGGAGTAGACTGACGGTAGCAGCCCAAGTCTAGCAACCAGGAGGTTTCGCTATGAAAGATAAACAATAAGAGTATGAAAAGCAAACGGAGCAAGCGGAAGAGATGCTGAGGCGAGTACTGGAACGACTGGCCCCATTGCTGGCGAAGTTGGACGAACAAATCGATGCCCGACTGGAGAGGACGTTAGTGCGCACGGTGATAACAGTCCCAACCTTTCGACACGGTGGGCAGGGATTGCTATTAAGTGAGTGGGGAGAAAAATGCCAAAATGGAGGTGGAGGTGCAAGCACTCAGCAATCCCAGGCAGATTCCATTGCAGGTTTGAATTCGTACCTGAATGCCGCTCTTTTTTCCCAATGTAAAGAAGAAAATGGTGTGGTTCATATCGCAGAGCACTACCGGAGGATTTCTCAACCTGCGATTATTTGACGACTCCACCCACATCATCACCTCAACCAATTGGGGCGAAATGGCTAAGCGACTACGGGAGCCACAATAGTGACATCGGAGACTACCCGGACTGCTATCCATAAGTGTAGCTGCTAGATAAACGAAGCGCTCTGGAATTCAATTCTAGAGCGCTTCGTTTTTTCTGGTGCTAAGGGCGGGCAGACTGTGCTACGGAACCAGGATAGTAAAACTCTGTTCAGGGCGCACGCCATTCATGGTGCCGCTTGGGACTTTTCGGCACACGGGGACAACTGCCCACGTCCAAGTACCTGATTCAAGGCCGTTCCAGGGCAACAGAACATTGGGGCTGGAGAACGAAGACCCGCCAGTCCCTCCAACTGCCAAAAGCCGTAGACATGGTACTCTTCCTCTAGGGGGCGGGAGTAATTGCTTCGAACCTCATACCCATCGCTGCCTACTATAACCCAACTGTCCACAAGCAGATCGTCGCTACGGACGAACACGCCATCATCGGGAGAGAAAAGCACAGCCTTATATGGACAGTCTTCCGGCAAGTCACTTAGATCGCCCGTATACCTGTAGGGCTTCTCCACCACCGGCAAGTACATCACATACCCATCGGGCAGGGTCCCGCCGTCGCTGGGTATTTCTGCACCCCGAACGCCAGCGAACCCGGCCAACAACAACACGAACTCAAAAAAACCCGCCTACAGTTGTTTTCGGATGTGAGTTTTCCTTTCCATGCCTATTGCAGAGACACCAAAACTCACTATCAACACACAGCCGAATAGGGCGCACGTCAAGAAGATTGGATCATCATTCTACGTGGGTGAGAGAGCGTCTAGGTCAGGGGTGGAAAGGGGACAAGGTTGTCGATGCCCCGGGGCTGCGTAACCCCAGGGCTTGGCTAAGCGAGGACGGTTAATCTGGTTTTAGGGGGATAGTGAGAGCGAAAGATCGACTCTATATCGCCAACTCCGCCATACGGGCCACAGCCTGGCCGATCCACCCGTCCAGCAGCGCGTAAGTCTGCACGTACTCTTCCAACGGCCCGCCAATGGGATCGTCCACGTCGGCGCTTTCGCCCACAAGCTCGGCCAATGTGAAGACCCGTCCGGCACTTGCGGGATAGGCGCGCAGGATCGCCTGCTTGTGGGCAGCTTCCATGGTCACCAGCAGGTCGGTTGCGGCCACCAGTGCAGGGGTCAACGCCCGGCTGCTGTGGCGGCTCAGATCGAAGCCGTGACGCCCGGCCACGGTTGCCGAATGGGGCGTGGCCGGATAGCCATCCACCGCGCGCACACCTGCCGAGCCGACCTGCCAGTGCGCGTCGGGATAGCTGCGTGTCAGCTTGTCCCGCCCGATCACCTCGGCCATGGGCGAACGGCACTGGTTGGCCGTGCAGATAAAGAGAATGGAAGGCATTGGGTTTCTCCTTGCTATCTTGTAAGGCAAGCTGTCAGCTTGTGCTGGACCAACCCACATGAATAGAGAAGGGCACAATTCTTATTGCTGGCCGTGCCTCAATCGGGTGTGGTACTGTTTTGCAAATGAATCGCATAGCCGTATACTTCCAACAGTTTTGCCCCCATGGGCACGCGTTGTTGCTTCTTATTGCCAAACTGACTATACACCGAATTTGGACAATGACCCCAATGGAACGTTCTCCGCTTCTCAGGCTGCTCCGCCCTTCTCTCTCTGCACCATTTGTTTTGCTGCTGCTCTTGGTGCTCCCGCTCTTCGCCCGCTCTACACCCGTGACAGCAGCACCAGATGCACAACAAGGCACCCGCTCGGATTGGCTGACCGTTGCCATCGATCCCAACTTGCCCGAACGCTATTACAATCGGCTGCTCTCCCTGATCGTCTACCGGGTGAAGACCCAACAGACCGACGACGGGCTGAAACGGGTTCTCTTGCTGGACAGGAGCCGCCGCGCCGCCGCGACAATTGGGCTGGTGCCCCTCAACAAAGCCAACAACGCCGCGATCTACACCCGTTTCTATGCCCCGGTTGTGGCCTTTGCCACCGTCACCGACGATATCGCCCTGGACGAGCTGGCCGCCCGCTGGCGGGGAGAAGGCGATGGCCCGCTGGTGGTGAGCCGCGAATACGAGGCCGAACTCACGGTTCTGCTGGGCGCGGCCATGGGTGAATCGGTGATTGTCACCAGCACAGAGGGCATTCTGGCCGCGGTGGAAGCTGATGCCAGCGCCGTCGGCATTGTACCCTTCGACCGCCTCCATCCCCGCTTCAAAGTGCTCTCGGTAGACGGCGTGAATGTGCTCGACAATCAGCTTGTCCCCAGTGAATATGGTCTGGCGGCTGCGGTTGCCGTGCAGGGGAAGGATGCCGCGCCCCTGGCCGCCACCCTGGCCGGTCTTGTCACCCAGGCCACCAACCGGGATGCAGATCGCCTGACCGCGTTGATCATGACGGGTGTGACCGCGATGACCAGGGTCACCGCGTCAAAGATGGAGCAGAAGGGCTTCGACTATCCGGCCCGCGTTATTTCGCCCACCCTCTCCGCCGCAGACATCACCCACATCAGCAACGAAGTGCCCTTTATCGACGGCTGCGTGGTCAACGCCTCCCAGGACAACCTGACCATGTGCAGCGACACCACCTATTGGGCCGCGCTGGAAGCCGTGGGCACAGACATCGTCGGGCTGAGCGGTAACCATGTGAACGACTTCGGGCGGGACGGGGCGCGGGAATCCATCGGCTGGTATCGGGAGAACAACATCCCCATCTACGGCAGCGGATTGACTCTGGAGGAAGCGTGCGCACCCCTCATCTTGGAGCGCAACGGCAACCGCATCGCCTTTATCGCCGCCCTGGCCTTTGGGCCGGCCTTTGCCTGGGCCACCGACGATCTGCCCGGCGCGTGCTACTACTACGATCACAAAGATCTGATTTTTGAGGAAATCCAAAAATTGCGCCCAGATGTGGATGTGATTGCCGTGGAATTGCAATATCTGGAGACCTACAACCCCTATCCCACCGACCTGCAGGTGACGGAGTTCCGGGAATTGCGGGATCAAGGCGTGGATATTGTCACCGGTGTGCAAAGCCACGTACCCCAGGCATTTGAACCCTACGGGCCAGAGGGCGAGCGTTCCCCCAGCGTGATCGTTTATGGGCTGGGCAATCTCTTCTTCGACCAGATGTGGAGCTGGCAAACCCGCACAGAGTTGATGGCCCGCCACACAATTTATCAAGGCCAAGTGATCAGCACGGAGATTCTGACGGCTGTGTTGGAGGACTACGCCCAACCCCGCTGGGCCACCGAGCCAGAACGGGCCGCCCTGCTACAAAGCATCTTCCAGGCTGCACCCACCCGGCCTGACTGACCCGACCTGACTGAACAGAGTTGACCCAACGGCGCATAGACGCAAAGAAACTTCAGCGCATCGGCCTTTGCCGGTAGACCCAGCGCAGAGTTCTATGAAAAAACAGGCCCCCTTCGCGCCGCGAAGGGGGCCTGTTTTGTATTGGCTATTGGCATTACGCAGAGTTTATCCGCGGTAATCCGACCTTTCCGCCTTACCCGCGTTCCATCTCCACATTAACGGTCATCATCCGATGGCTCGGCAGCCGAGTACATCTGGCCCAGTGGGGTTGGGCGCACCCGTTGCTCCATGTCGGGGATGCCGCCGGACAGGGCGCTGAGTGGCGGCGAGATGACTGGCATGGGTGTGCTGGAGCGTTGGGGCATAGGCACAAACGTGCTATCTATATCCCAGCGCAGTTGACGCACTGCTGCAAAGCCGAGAATTGCGTAGAAGCCAAGCGTGATGGTGGTGAGAACGGCATTGAGCAGAACCACAACAAGATATTGAACGCCTGTTCCTGTAAAATGCAGAGGTTCCCCATCCAAGGCCGTGTTGGTGATGATGTGTCGGCGTAGGCGGGCATAGCCCCAAAAGAAGTAAATACCCAGTGTCAAAGTCGAAAAGAAAATCAACACGAAGTTCTCAAAAAAGAGATCGATGCCCCCGCCCCGGTAGTCCAGCCGTTGACCAGTGGGCAGGATGGTGTGGGCGTTTTCCCAGCGTAGCATGCGCACGCCAGCAAACCCCAAAATGGCATACAGCCCCAGGGTAATCAGCGAGAGAGCGCCGATGATGAGGAATTCGACGAAGGCCTGACCGCCCGTGCCATCGAACTGAAGAGGCCGGTTGTCGAAGTAGGTGTTGGTTGCCACCATGCGCTTCCATCGGGCATAGCCCCAGGGCGCATACAGGCCCAACGTAATCGTCGAGAGGATTCCGATCAAGAGGAGATTGAGGAAAATATCAACCCAACGGCCACGAAATTCCAGATTGATGTGCATTGGTCACATTCCTTCCCCAAGCGATGGGTGCCGAAGCGAGGAGGACTCGCCCAAAAAATTTGAGAAGCATGGGAAAAGTATAGCCTACTGTCGCGTACATGACAAGCATCAGCGCCGATTCTTTTGAGGCACCGATTCCGTAGGATTCGCCGATTCTGTAAGATTCGCCGATTCCAGCAGAAGCGCCGTGTATGACTACGCCACGCTCATGCCGCCGTCCACCAAATAGGCCGCGCCAGTGCAATAACTGGCGTCGTCGGTCGCCAGGAATGTGATCATCGGCGCGATTTCGTCTGGTCGGCCTGCCCGGCCCAGGGGAACCCCGGCGGCAATGCTCTTGGCCCGGCCCGTCGCGTCCGGGTGGATGTCGTGATTGGGTGTGCGTTCCAGCGCGCCGGGGCAGACAGCGTTGCAGCGGATGCCGTGCTTGGCATAATGAACAGCCACATAACGGTTCAGCCCGATCAGCCCATGCTTGCCGGATAGATAGGCCACGTTGGCCGATCTACCGCTGTAGGCTGTCACCGACGCCACAATGATCACCACACCGCCCGTGCCTTGGGCCACCATCTGGGCCAGCCCATATTTCAGCGTCAGATAAACGCCCCGGTAGTTCACATCGTGGGTGGCATCCCAGACCTCTTCGGGCAGGGTGTGGATGTCCCGATCCGTGGTGTGCATCTGAATCCCCGCGTTGGGGACCAGTACATCCAGCCGCCCCCAGCGGGCAACCGTCTGGGCCAACGCGGCCTCCACCGACGCTGACTCGGAGACATCCATCTCGATGGCGATGGCGTCGTGGCCCGCGGCCATAAGCTCTGCCGCCACCCGCTCCACACCCGCTGCGGGGATGCCGGTGACAGCTACTTTCGCGCCTTCCCCCGCCATGCGCCAGGCGGTGGCCTCACCGATCCCACTCCCCGCGCCGGTGATGAGCGCGACTTTTCCGTGCAATTTCATGGGAATGTCCTTTCGGCTGAAGAATTTAACGCAAAGAGGCAAAGGAGCAAAGACGCGGAGGACTGTGAAGATTCTTTGCGTCTTTGCCTCTTTGCGCCTTTGCGTTATAAAACTATGCCCTGCGCTCTTGTAAATAGGCCAGGCTCTGCTCAATCCGCGCCACTGCGTCGTTTCCGCCCCGAAACTCGAAACAGTAGATCACCCGCTGGGGCAGGCTGTCCAGCGCGTCGAAGACGTCGCCCAGGGGCAGCACGCCCGCGCCCAGGACTGTGGGTGGATCGGATGGCTGTCCGGTCTGGTCTTTCAGATGGCTGGAAACAATCCGATCCGCCAGGGCAGCCGCGGCCGCGGGGATGTCCTGACCATGCAGGCTGTAGTTGCCCATGTCGAAGTTGGTCATCAGCGTCGGGATGCGGGTCAGGGCTGTCTGCACTTCGGCCAACGTGCCGCCAGGGGTGCGGGCGTAGTTTTCGAGGGCGATGACGACACCTTTTTCCACGGCGTAATCGGCGATAGCTGTCCCTGCCGCCCAACCTGTCGCATCATCCGCGGGAATCTGGCCGGGAAAGAAGCGGACAATCGGCGATCCCAATGCAGCCGCGGCGTCGATGTCGCCGCGCAGGGTGGCTGCATCGCTGCTGAATAGGGTGGCGTGGGTGGCGTAGGTGAGCAGCAATCCCTGTGCCTGAGCGTGGGCGCGAGCTGCGTCCAATTGGCTTTCCCAGCCGTTCCACAATTCCCGGCGCAGTTCCGCGCCGTCTGCACCCACCTGTGCGGCTATGTCAATCACATCAAAAACAGTCATCGCGCCGGATGTCAGCGCGTCCTCAAATTGCATAACAGAGACCAGAACCGGTCGTTCGATAGACACTGATAACTCCTTTGGAATTAGAATAGAACAAGAAATTTAACGCAGAGGCGCAAAGACGCAAAGAATAAACAATGTTCTCTGCGTCTTTGCGCCTCTGCGTTAAAAAAAATCACACATCCAGAATCGTCTGCGCCGCTTCACTGAGCCGTGCCAGCGTCTCCGGGCGGACATAGGCCCGCTGGTCGAGTTGCTGTTTCTGGTCTCGGCGGCAGAAGTAGCTGTGCAGCGCGCGCCGGGGTTGATCTGTGCGGTTCAGCGTGCCGCCGTGCCATGTGTGGGAGTTGAAGACGACAACTGTGCCCGCGGGCGCAGTGAGTAGTGCCTGGTCCGGGTGGGGCGCAGAGGGATCGGCCAGCACGTCCTGAGGACGTTTGCCGCTGCGATTTGAGCCGGGTATGACACGCGTAGCCCCATTCTCCGCGGTGAATTCATCCAGCAGCCAGATGGAATTGCAGACGTAGTAGTCGCCCGCCTCCACTGAGCTGCCCCAATCGCAATGGAGCGCTTGCAGCCCGTGTCCGGGCAGAGCCGCCCGAAAGTTGAGGGACGACAGTTTCAAATTCCCCTTCAGCACATGGTTGATGGCTGCCAGCACCCGTGGATGGGTAAAGCAGATGTCGAAGATCGGGTCTTTGTTGACCAGATCGCTGAGCCGGGTTGTGCCTGCTTCTTGATGCACTTCTGTGCCAGCCTTGTCGCCCTCAATCGCGGCCAGTTCATCCACCCGGCGCGCCATGGCCGCCCGCACCGCATCCGACAAAATCCCTGGCAGGGGCAAATAGCCGTTTTCGTCCAGAAAGGCCTTTTCTTGCGCCGACAGCATCCCCTCATTTACGCCCAACTCTGCCAACGCCTGTTGAGTTTCCATATCGGTTTCCTCTCCAAGTAAGTTTTGTGCACTGTAATTAATGTGAAATTTTGTAGGCGCTGCTTGTAGCTGCGCAAGCATAAAGCACCCATTCTTTTCACGAGAATCGATGGCGTCTCTGCTCGTTGTGCGGTTAAAAACCGCACCTACAAAAATTTATTTCGCGCATCGCGCATCACTTCCCTATCCTTGCACCAGCGACTGGCCGCCGTCGATCCACAATTCTGTGCCGGTGATGTGGCTGGAAGCGTCGGAGGCCAGGAAGAGGATGAGCTGGCTGGTCTGCTCGACTGTGCCAGGTTGTTTGCCCGTCAGGGGGATCGTGCCTTGGGGATATTCCACCGGCCAGCGTACTTCCTTCACCCCCCGCAGTTCGGTGTTGTCGCCAATTTCTGTTTTGATCCAGCCAGGGCAGATGCAGTTGATGCGTACTTTGTGGGGAGCAAATTCTGGGGCCAGCATTTTGGTCATCGCCAGTTGTCCCGCTTTGGAGGTGGCATAGACCGATGCGCCGGTATTGCTGAACATGCGTGTTCCGTTCACCGACGAGACGACGACAATGGCGCCCCCCTGCTTTTTCAGGTGAGGAATGGCATATTTGATGGTGAGGAATGTGCCTTTGAGATTGATGTCGATGGTCTTGTCCCACTCTTCCGGTGTGATATTTTCGATGGCCGACCAGACGCCATTGATGCCCGCGTTGGCGATGACAATATCCAGCCGACCCCAGGTGTCAATTATCTGCTGGATGACCGACTGGGTCTGCTCTACGGAAGAAACATCGCCGATAAGTGCGATGGCCTCGCCCCCCTCAGCCCGAATCTGTTCCACCACTTCGTTGAGTTGGCTGGCGGTGCGGCCCATGGCCGCGATCTTGGCCCCCTCTTGGGCCATCAACAGAGCCGCGCCCTTGCCAATGCCCGATCCAGCGCCCGTTACCAGCGCTACTTTGCCTGTCAATTGCATAGGTTTCTCCTGTTTGGATGAATTTTTGCCACGAATTGCACGAATTCCAGCGGAGTCAATCCGTGGCTGAAAATCTGTGGTATTCGTTCCCTTATTTTACACAAGTTTGAATTTGGGTTTCTCCCCCGGCACGGGCGAATTCTCAAAGGAACCCCGCTGGCGCAGAGCTTCTTCGCCGCCCAGAGACGCGACCTTCGCCTTCTGGTCGGCTTTGGCTTGGGCATCCACTGCTTCCGGGTCGAGCAGCGCCCGCAGTTCCGCTTCCATCGCCGCGAGAACCGGCTGTTGTTCGGGCGATGCGGCCAAGTCGTTGCACTCGTCCGGGTCGGCCAGGAGATCGAAAAGCTGGGAGCGCTGATGGGTGTAGTGGACATATTTGTAGCGTCGGTTGCGTAGCATATAAACGCCCGTTTCCGTGCCCAGCGCGTGATATTCGCTGAAGACTGTGCGCTCGGCGTCCGGCTGGTTGGCAATCGACCACCAGGACTGGCCGGGCAGGTCGGCGTCTTCGGTTGCGGGTGTCGCGCCCATGGCCTCCAGCACGGTTGGGAAGCTGTCCACCAGTGAAACCGGGGTCTCGCACACCTTCCCGGCAGGCACACCCGGCCCGGCCAGAATCAGCGGCACGCCCGCGGATTCCTCGTACATGGAAAACTTACCGAAAATGCCCCGTCCGCCCAGATGCTCGCCATGGTCGGTCGTGTAGACGATGCGCGTGTTTTCGGCCAACCTGTTGGCTTCCAGTGTCGCCAGCACCCGGCCTATCTGCTGGTCCAGATAGGTGACGACACCGTAATAGGCCGCGTTCATGCGGCGGATGGTCGCTTCATCGAATTGGGGCGCAAAGGTGAAGTAGCGGCGCATGTAGTCCAGCGCGGGGTGGTCGGGCCACTCTTCTTCCCGCCACTGGGGCGGCAGGGGAAGCGCGTCGGGCGGGTAGAGATCGTACAATTCCGGCGGGGCGAAGTAGGGCGGGTGGGGGCAGACGAAAGAGAGGAAGAGCGCCCAGGGCTTTCCGTTCTGGGGCGTATTGGCCGATGAACTATTCAGCCATTGCACGGCGTTGTCCGCATTGCGGGCGTCGTATTGCAGGTATGTGGAATCGCCCGGCCCGGCTTCCTCGATGCCGCCTCGTTTGTTGCGAAAGCTGGCATTTTCCCGGATGCTGCCCAGGGCGTCGCCCACACCGCCGACCACGTGCAGGGGATCAATCTCCCGGCTCCAGCCGTTGTCGTCGTCGGCGCTGCGAAAGTGGAGCTTGCCGATCACATCTACCTGGTGGTTCTGTTCCCGCAGCCGGTGATGCCAACTGGGCACAGAACCATCGTAGGGGAAGGCGTTGTCCCAGTAGCCGATCTGATGCACGTAGCGCCCAGTAGCCAAGCTGGCCCTGGCTGGCACGCAGATGGGGCAGGTGGTGTACGCGCTGGTGAAACGGGTTCCCCGCTCTGCCAATCGATCCAGATTGGGCGTCTGCACCATTGGGTGACCGTAGCAGCCGAGCAAGTTGCGGTTGTGCTGGTCGGAGAGGATGTAAAGGAGATTTGTGGGTTGCATTGGGAAGTTCCTGGTTGATAGATGGATACTCAGTTTACATCATTTCCCATTTGTATCCATACAGGTATATTCCCCCAAGGATTGAGGAGATACTATTTTCTTTAGTGATTACCAAGCAACCCCACCCTAACCCTCCCCAATCTGGGGAGGGAACTGGATCGGCTCCTCCCCCAATCTGGGGGAGGCTGGGTGGGGGTAGGTAGTGACT
The DNA here is from genome assembly GCA_024643705.1 of Caldilineaceae bacterium. Taxonomy (GTDB): domain Bacteria; phylum Chloroflexota; class Anaerolineae; order Caldilineales; family Caldilineaceae; genus JACQGT01. Next base: position 13,139 of record JAHEML010000009.1, read on the forward strand.
TTCTTTACAAAATATAGATGATCCAGCAGCCCATGTTCTTCAATCTCATCTGCATATGTTTCCACAAAATGATCAATGCCGAGCCTTGCGCCTTGAAAATCCGCCGACGTGTAATCGTCAAAGAGAATCCGCCCGCCGCCGACCAAGCGAGGCCAAATTGTTTCTGCACAATAAAGAATACTATCCCTAAAGTCACAATCGATCAGAGCGTAACAGTAGTCGGAATCGATATGAGACAGTGTCGTTTCGAAAAAACCTTTAACGGGCACTACCACATCATCGACACCCAACTTTGCAAGTTTTGCCTGAACATACTGATACGAAGTGGATGTAAAAAACGTATCCGACGCGATAGTAAGACCACTCGCCCTTTCCCGCTTTAGCTCATCCAGGTCAAATCCTTCAAACGAATCGCAAGCATAGACCGATTTAGCATATCCCCTGGCCCGCAGGTGATTGGCAATAATGACACTCGCTCCGCATCTTGAACTGCCACACTCGATTACATTGCCCTCCAACTCCAATACCATGTCGAGATGCGAACAAAGTTCCCGGATACCGTTGGGAGGGATGTTCGTCTCAAAATTGACGATTTTGGTGTGATACAGAAACGGGAATGTGAGAAGCAGGCTATTCAGAATCGACGACGGAATGAGTCGCTTAACAAATATCTTCCAACCCATGCTTCTTACTCCCGAATAGATGATGGCAAACAGACTCGGCAAATTATCAAAACACCGCACCATCTCTATTCTAGCCACTGTTCGAGGCAGGAGCAAAAGGAAAAGATGATGATAGTCGTGGCGAGTATATCAGCGCTCACCACGACTATCTCACCACGACTATCTCACCACGACTATCTCACCACGACTATCTCGTCACAACTGTCTTGGCCGAATGAAAATTATTGATTTCTACGGCGTAGTGCTCTAAATTGCTATGCCACTTGCTCGACTGCCTGCCCTATCCTTTCGCCAATACGCCGGGTAGCAGCGAACGCGCCCCAAGCTGCTACGGCGATCAGTGCCTCGTCGTGGGGATGAACAGCCCGAAAGGCGGCTACCACCGGTTCGCACATTTGGTGGGGCGAGAGAGCTGCCAACAGAGCAACCTCGGCCACGACTTGCTCGTGGGCAGGCAGATCGGCCAGCACCGGCTGCACCCAACTCCGGCTGAGGGGTTGAGCCTCGCCCTCCCACGTTGCTATGTACGCCTGAACAGTACGTCGTGCTGTATGGCTGAGAAATGGTTCGGTGGCTTCTTCCACAGCCCGGTGCATACGACCAAACGAGCCAGCCACGGTTGGGTTGTCGGCCAGCCAGCCCAACCCGGGCGGCAGGTCGCCGGCAGGCAACAGGGCCAACGACTCGCCCGGCGTCAGTTGGTTGGCCGCCCGCTTGGCAAAGAGCAGACCCCCCACCCGTTGCAGCGCGCCCCGCATCAGCCCATTCTCTGGCAGCATTCGTTCCACCAGAAAGATTGTCACCATGCGGGTCAAAAAGTGGAAGGTCAAGGCTGTGCCGCCCAATTCCGGCGCATCGACCAGCAGGAATGGCATAGCCGCGGCGTCTGTCTGTCCACTGCTTGCCGCCCAGTTCACCAGCGCCTGCACCTGGGGATCCTTGCTGCCGTGATAACCCGTGGCGTGGAGCATGGCCGTGTGGGCATCGGCACACCAGGGGCACCTGTTGCTTTCGGAGATAGCCGTGGCAATCGCCTCCTTTTCTCCCCGCGCCCGGTTGCCGCATACCAGTGTCTCTCGAAAGATACCCCACAGACCGGCCAGCACATATGGCGCTGGCGAGTGGAGGGTGAATGGTTCGGGAATCAGCCCAAAATCGGCTGCAACCTGGTCGTAAACTGCCTGCACCTGCCCGGTGGCAGCCTTGACTGCCACCGGTTCGGTATAACG
>JAHEML010000498.1 GCA_024643705.1 Caldilineaceae bacterium
AGAGCGATTCTTTGGCTCTGTCGGTGATAGGCCGGGTCGAATCTCCTGGTACGGCACGTAGCTTGAAGCCCCGAGCGCTGCCCGCAATCACACGCATACTCTCCTCCGTTTCAACTTCTGTCCTCTGAACACGCCTATGGAAAACAGCCAATCCAGAGGTTACTTTCCAACCACCAATATCGGCCCTAGGGTAATGGCAAAATCCTCCGGCCCTGCGCTGGCGGGTTGGCGGACCCCCGTTTCAGGGTCATACAGCCCCACTGCCACCCAGTATTCGCCTGGGGGCAGATCGTCGGGCAAGATCAGGCCGTAACGATCGACGATCTGCTCGCCGATCTGCCATGTGCTGGTGGGGCGCAACCAGAGCACAGGCTGTCCGTCTCGCTGGGCCAGCTTTGTGCCATTTTGATCCAAAAGATGGATAAATACTTGGAAGTCCTTGTTCACCAAGTCCATGCTTTCCCATTCCAACACCACCAGCAGGCTGCCACCCGGATGCAACTGGCGGGGCAGACCATAGCCGTTGAGCCGCACCCAAGGCGGATCGCCAAAGCGAATGCCCAAACCGGTTTCGGTCAATGGCTGCTCTTGGGCACCGGCATAGAGAACCAGGTGTCTGCCGTCGGGCCGAACCGAAGCGTCGGAGAGTAGAAAAACATGGCTGCGCAGGGTGCGCTCCCAGCCAGATTGCTCTGGAGAGGTGGAGTCGGGCACAACCCAAAGACGATGATACCGCGTCAGAAGCGTATCCAGAATCTGGCTTTCGTTGGGCGAAAGATTGTTGGTTGGGAAAAGGCCGTAGGTTGGCAACCTGCCATGATAGACGTTGGCGAATTGCTGGGTTTCCGCAGGGCGCAGATGAAGAATGGCGTCTCCCGGCAATTCTCCACCAAGGATCTGGTGGGCAATCTCGCTGTTCTCGATTCCGCTGGCAGGTAGCTGAAAGCGGACAAGCAGGACAAGGGTAATCAACAGCAGGGCAACCCAATAAAGCATCACCGTGGACGTAGCGATTTCCTCTCTGGGGGAAAGAAATCGGCCTAGCAAAACAATGCCACCCAACAGTCCGGCCAGTAGCAGAGCCAATGCCAGCATATCAGGCCCATCTTGCCCCAAATGCCACCAAGCAAAGATGATGTGATCATTGCTGAGGAAATCCCACTGGCGCAAAAGAGGAGATAGAGAAGGGACGACAAAGGTCTCTGGGGCAAACAACGGTTGCACCGTGCTATCCAGCCAATTCTGCACCAAGGAAAATGGGATGATCATTCCCAGCCATTGGATGCCCACCGAGACCAATATGAGGAACATAGTCAACCAGCGCCCAGCCCAACCCCACCGATTGTCTACAAAAATCGCCTGCCAGGCTGGAGCTGTGATGAGCAGCAAGAATGGCAACACAGGAACCAAAAAGCGAGGCCCCCAACTGTAGCCCCCATGCCACATATACCATTTGCCATAGAGCAGCCAGTAGAGTAGCAGTACCCCAGCGCTGCTCAACAGTAGCCAGCGTTCCCGTCGCCAGAACCAGCCAATACCCAGGGGGACCAAAAAAAGCACTGGGCTGTACCAAAGAATCCCCCGGCCCGGACTGACAAGCAGGCCGATCAGGCCAAAGAGCCAATCTCCATTAAAGGCTTCGCTCTCTACATAGCCACTATCCAGCAGATTGCCAAAACGAAGCCAGTTCCACCAGAGCGAAATCAGCCCAGCGGCCAGAACAGGAGAGGCGAAAAGAATCCACTCGCGCCAACGAGCCACAATCAAGTATCGAAAATTCACAAGTAAGCGGCTGTTGGGGCTATTCTTTCCAAAGGCCCAAGACCCACCAGTGAATACATTCCCCTCAACCAAGATGACAGCCAGGGCCAGGGTATAGACGGGCAGCGTGACAAGGTTGATCGCGCGGGAGAGATAGGCCAGCCCCCAGGCCAGGCCGGCCAAGAAAAGAATGCGCTTCTGCTGCTCTTGCTGGTAAGCTACAAGCCAATAGAGGGCCGCAAAAAGCCCCCAGCCTGCCATCGTATCGCTGAAAAAGGTCTGGGTATAGGGCCAGACCAAAGTTGCCAGCCCAAAGACAAGGGCCGTAGCTGCCCCCGCGAAGCGGCTCCAGCCCAATCGCACCACGGCCAGATAAAGCAGACCGCCCGTCCAGGCTGTGAGCAATGGATTGAGCAGCAGCGCGGTTTGTGCCAGCCCAATGGCAGGCCAAAGTCGAGCGATCCACACCAATGGCAAGGCTAGCAGAGTCATGCCCAATCCTTTGCGGCTATAAAGCTCTGCGTCCGAGCCAAAACTGCCCTGCTGCAAACCCATCCACAGTAGTTGATTGGTGTCCACATCACCCCGGCGCACAATGGTTTCTGTGGTGGCAAACATAGCCAACCCGTCGCTGCTCTGGATCAGCCCCGTATAGGTAAAGAGATAGCAAGAAAAAAGCAGGGCGGCGATCAAGAGCGCGGCGCTGCGTTCGTCGAATTTTGTTTGCTTAGTCTCGTTGGCTTTAGTCAATTGGCTGTGCATAAAATCATGGTTGCGCCAACGGGCGCGTGCTCTCATTCAGCAATAGAAACGGGAATCACAACAAAGTCGCTTTGGCTGCCGTCGGCCAAGCGCAGTGGAATGCGGCCATCGCCAGTGTAGAGGCCGACTATCAACTGGTAGTCGCCAGGATCTGTACCGTCCGGCAAAATCAGCTGGTAGGGGTCGCGCACGACAACTCCTGGCTGCCATGTATCTGTCGGGGCCAGCCCTAGTACTGGCAGATTGTCCTGCTGGGCGACAAGCTGCCCAGAACTATTGAGCAGTTGAGCAAAGACTGTATAGCTCTGATTTACGGTATTGTCTGCCTGCCAGTATATCACGAGCCGCAGACCTTCTTTCGGTTGGGTCGGGTTTGTATGAGCAAATAGCAGACGAATGGGGCCACCCTCGACCATGGCAACGGCCAAATTTTCTGGGGGAGGCTGTACTATCCGCTCCAGTTGGCAATCGCCCAAAATTTGCCTATCCAGCACTTGTACATCGTCCCGCTGGAAATAGGTGGCGGCATAGGATGAGGTAGGGGATGAAGTATCGATCAGGGTCAGCCACCAGAATGCACCAACCTCCTGGCCCAAAGCATCCAACCTTTCTGCCACGACCAAAGTTGGGTCTACATCAGGCCGATACCCATCGATCAGCCGCAGATCATAACTCCCGTGCAGCCAGGGGTAGAACTCTTCCCACACCGTGCTCTGCTCTGTGGCGATGATATTCTCCGACCAGCTCGCCTCCGCCTGCAACAACTCGACCGCGTCACGGCATGGGTGGGCGGCCAATCGGGAATCGACATACGCTCGGCCAATCCCAGGTGTAGCCCACAAAAAGGCTACAAGGCCAGCCGCCAGCGCAGCCCAGCTTAACCGAGCACCCCAGCGCTGAACCGCGCCGCGGGCGACACCCGGCCAAATCTGCCCCAAAAATTCGACCGCCACCAGGGAAAGCAGCGCGGTGCGAAAAACAACCGTAAGCCACAGCAACCACGTTTCGTTGGGCAGCATGATCAAAAAGATGTGAGACTCGACAAAATTACTGAACATCAGCCCGAGGGCAATGACGATACCCCGCAGGTTGGGCATCAGCAGAACAATAAAGGCCATGATCCAGATAGCAAATTGGGGCGACCAGCCTTTGCTATAGAGAAAGAGCCAGATGACACTCACACCGGCAAATGCGATCACCGTGCGCGGTTTTTGCCAATCGTAGGGGCGGGTGTAGAGCCAGAGAAAGAGCAGCCCGAAACCCAGAGTGATCGCTCCCCAGGGCAAGCTGCTCAACCAAAGCGGACCGTCCAACCCAGCCAGATTGCGCATATCCAGCGGAACTTCGCCAAAGCTGTAATAGCCGTCGAGCAACGCCCACAGACTTTGCCAGGGCGGGCGGATGCTGTGGGCGCG
>JAHEML010000499.1:0-898 GCA_024643705.1 Caldilineaceae bacterium
ATGGATGGTGCAAGCTGTATTGGTCGATTTGTGCGTGAAGCCATGGCCTCGCGACCCTTCCTGAAAATGAAGACTGCTCGATAAATTGCCCGATGAATTATCTGGTGAATTGTTTTGCTATAAATACTAGATGGCAGAACCGGTTGAAGGTTGAGTGGCCCTGGTATTTTCGCGCTCTTTGGTCGCACCCATCACCTGAATCAGTTCGCTGATGTCATCCAGGGTGAGCAGACCCAAAAAACGTCCCTGTTCTTTGACGGCGACCACCCGGCTGTGCTCCTCCATCATCCGATCCCATACATCGGCCAGAGTGGTTTCTGGGTCCACAACAGGGACGTTTTGTGCCGGAATCATGCTGTCCACAATGCGCCCCTCTCGGCCCTGGGTTCGCAAAATACCAACCAGATGCGGGCGGGTGAGCACACCCACAAAATTGCTGCCCAAATCAAATACAGGAAAGTCCGCCTGATAGGTCGTCATGATCAGGTCTACCACCTTGTCGATAGATTCGCTGGTATAGACCTGGTGTGCTTCCCGGTTGAGGGCTTGCCGTGCCCGGATATCTTTGAGCACATAACGGCTCTCGACGGCTTCTAACTCGCCGCGGCCGCCGATATAGACAAAAAAGGCGATGAGCAGCAACATGATATTGCCGCCCAATCCCAAAAAGGCCATCAGGATCGCCATCAGGCGGCCTACCATGACAGCAATGCGGGTGGCTCGCACATAGGGCATTGCCATTGCCAAGAGCGAACGCAGGACGCGGCCGCCATCCATTGGGAAAGCCGGCAACAAATTAAAGAGGCCCAACGCCAGATTGGTTACAGCAAGGTAGACGAGCAGCCCATCCAAACTCGGCGTCATGATCCTGGATTGGGCGTAGCTGAACATAGATGTC
>JAHEML010000499.1:908-3923 GCA_024643705.1 Caldilineaceae bacterium
GACCAGAGCCACTGGCAAAAGCAGGAGTGTCAGTACAAAATTGACAGCCGGGCCAGCGATGGCGATCAAAAATTCCTGGAGCGGCTGGCGAGGCATCCGTTCCAATTGGGCTACCCCACCGATGGGAAGCAGCGTAATATGGGGTACATTGACTTTGAAGTATTTGGCGGTTAAGGCGTGACCGAATTCGTGGAGAAGAACACAGACAAAGAGCAGTAATATCACCACAATGCCATACAACGCGCCTACGATAGGATTTGCCCCGCCGCTATAAATAAAGGCACCGTAAGCGAGAATCAGCAAAAATGACCAGTGAACCTGGACATCGATACCCCATATACGAAATAGACGTAATGAACCACCCATACAGATCTTCCTTTCTATTCAAAGCCAAACTTCCCGCCACTTGCCAACCTACACGACAAGAAGGTGGGGCGGTTCGGATCGACAGCACAACGGGCAGGGGCACGATGCACGCAATTGGGCAAAGCTGTAGATGCCGCCATCATGGCCGTCGGCCCAGCGTAGACGAAGGGCGTAGTTTCCCACCAACTCTGCGTCTGTTACGCTTGCACTAGGGGGTGGGCCAACAACCAATCTCAATGGATCGACCCCCGCGTTGCGTTTTTCTTCGGCACATGTTGCGCATGGGCAGACCATGCGTAGCCACTCCAACCGAAAACTACTGGCATGACCGTCGGCCCACTGTACAGAAAGCAGGTCACTTGATCGGTCAACGTCGATCGATTGGGGGCGATGGGAAGCCGCCTGCATCAGCAAAAATCTTTCATGATCGGTGGCCATTCTATGGCTCTTTATTCATTCTTGGCGATAAACGACGACAATAATTCGATGGGCAGGGGGAAAATAATCGTGCTATTATGCTCCGCACTAATTTCAGACAGAGTTTGCAAATAGCGCAGTTGTATTGCCCCACCCTGGGTAGACATCACGCCAGCAGCCTCGGCCAGCTTCTCCGATGCCTCCAATTCGCCCTCGGCGTGAATGATCTTCGCCCGTTTTTCCCGCTCGGCCTCGGCTTGGCGAGCCATGGCACGTTGCATGCTGGTGGGCAATTCCAAATCTTTCACCTCGACAACACTCACCTTGACACCCCACGGCTCGGTCTGCTCGTCGATAATCTTCTGCAATTTACGGTTGATCTGGTCACGCTCGGCCAAGAGATCGTCCAGTTCGCTCTGACCCATGACCGATCGGAGGGTCGTCTGCGCGATCTGCTGGGTGGCGATCAGGTAGTTCACCACATTCACAACCGCTGCTTCGGGGTCCAGCACCCGAAAGTAGCAGACCGCATTTACCTTGATAGTTACATTGTCTTTTGTGATGGCCTCCTGAGAGGGGACATCCAAAGTGACCACGCGAGTGTCCACCAGGACCATCCGGTCCACAATGGGGATTAGAAAAAAGAGACCTGGCCCTTTAGCTCCAATAACACGTCCCAGGCGAAAGATAACGCCTCTCTCGTACTCCGAAACGATACGAATAGACGCTCGCAAAATCCAGAGAAGTACGAGAACAAAAACCACATAGCCCGGCAAATTGGCGATCAAACCATCCATGTAACACCTCCAACTATTGGTCAATGACCGTGTGCAACACAACGATCCTTCATCGATATTATACTCTGTCCGGTGTCATCCCAGCAACCGCTTGCACGACCCCCCCTCCCTGGTGCTTTGCAACCTTTGGTGAGGATGCGGCGCAGGGACGATCATCTGCGTGAAACAGACAAACAGTCACCGCTGCCAGGCTGCGGAATGGATAGGCCATGGAAGAAATGTGGGGAGAAATCTGGTGATGAAAGAGGAGAATTGTGGACAACCCCTTTGTTCCTAATGGCAACTTTTGTTGCGAAAAATTGGTCAAAATTGCTTCGAAAAATGAAACCTTAAATTTTTGCACGATTTTCTCCCGTTTCAATGGAGATAAATCTGCTATTTTGGGGATAATCGCGCCCTTTCAGCTACATATCGCGTAGAACGTATGGTCTGCAACAAAAAAATCACCAAAAATAGTGCGATTTCCCCATTGCTCAAGATTGGCAATTCTGCCTCTTTTTGATAGACTACTTGGCACTGAACTGCTTGCTTGGGCGATCTAATAAACGCGATATGCCAACAATCATCTTGCCTGATTTCTCAGCCAGAAAATGTGGGCCAACACACGGTTCCCACGAGAAATGACAAGATTCTTCGTTATTTCCTCCCCAACCGCTGGCGTGTTGTAAAGAACCCCTCACCGCAGCAGTTCACCTCGGGTGCCATTGGCAACCTGCATTGGCCGTCAAACATAAACGCTTGTTATCCACACAATCCGCTGTGGTCTGTTCTTTGTTTGCCAAATTTAGGCTTGCACAGGCAGCAGGATATTGGAGGAGAACCCTTGAAAGTCGATTCGTTCTCATCACGCATAAACAGTCATCAGGCACCACACCAACCTGAAGATGATTTCTACACCCTGTCGGGCGCGGGTACTTTGCCCCAAAGCTCGATGGGTGTGGCTTCGGATCGCGCCCAAGAGACAGAGATCGACGAACCTCATAGCCGTAGCACCGGCGAATACGGCGAAACCCAGCGGCGGGCTGACGATGTGTGGCGAATGGCACTGAACGAGCTGGCACTCTCCATGCCTGCCCCTACCTACGAAACATGGGTACGGGACACATCTGTTTTGGGCTATGAGGATGGCGAGTTTGTGATTGGTGTTCCCCACGCCTATGCCAGGGATTGGCTGCAGAACCGGCTCCGGCCACAGATCAAGCGTATCCTCAGCCGATTGCTCCAACGTTCAACCGAAGCCAAATTTCGCGTTCGTCCGCGCATGTCGGTAGAAACCGAAGCAGACAATACGGCGGGCCTGTACCAGGTATTTGAGGAGGTGCACGAGGATCGTCAGATCGAAAGAGATCAACATCCCCCAGCCTCTGGGTCTTCGATTGACCATGCCGCAAGCCGCACACCATCTTTGGAAGAACCGCCAGTGGTGCGCCCTATG
>JAHEML010000500.1 GCA_024643705.1 Caldilineaceae bacterium
ATGCGCGTTCATACACAGAGAAGCAATCGCCACGCCCGCGTCGTCGGCCTGGCGGCGCAAAGCCTGCCGCGCCGCGCTGTCCAGCCGTTGGGTCCATAGCTGATTCGTATCAATGTTCAGTTCGATCCCGGCTGCCCCCACCCGGGCCGTTGCCTCCACCTTTTCGGCGGGCGTCCAAGTGGCGGGGAAAATGCCCGAATTGAGTCCGATTTTCATCGTGTGCCTTCCTCCCAGTTGAAGTGGGATCATCCCATAAATTGTCGTAGATAACCGCCGCTCTGCACCAGCGAGACCTTGCGCCGCTCCAGCGACCCTTCGTAGGCCCGATCCTCAGCTTCAATGCAGACCGGCCCATCGTAACCCGCGTCGCTCAGATAGGAATAGAACTGGCCCCAATCCACATCACCCAAACCGGGCAGCTTGGGGGTGTGGAATTGTAGGGGCGTGCCCATGATGCCAACCTCGTAGAGCCGGTGCTTGTCCACACGGGCGTCTTTGGCGTGGACATGCACAAACTTGCCCGCAAATTCCCGGATGGCCTGGCCGATGTCGATCTGCTGCCAAACCAGATGCGAAGGGTCGAAGTTCAGCCCAAAGTTGTCGCTGGGAATGTCGTTGAACATGCGCCGCCAAACAGCCGGGGAGATCGCCAGATTTTTGCCGCCGGGCCATTCGTCGTCGGTGAAGGCCATGGGGCAGTTCTCGATGCCGATGCGGATGCCGTGGGCTTCGGCAAAGGCGATGAGCGGTCGCCAGACTTCCAGAAAGCGCGGCCAGTTGGCGTCGATAGATTTGTGCCAATCCCGCCCAATGAAGGTGTTGACGACGCCGATTTCCAGCACTTCTGCGGCCAGAATCACTTTTTTGATGTGGTCGATGTAGACCTGGGCCTCGGCCAAATCGGGTGTGAGTGGGTTGGGGTAGTAGCCCAGGCCACTGATACGAACGCCAGACACACTCAACCAATCGTTGACCTGGGCGGCCTGCTCCTTACCAAAATTCTCCACATCGATATGTGTCACCCCGGCGTAACGCCGTTCGGCCTTGCCTTTGGGCCAACACATCACCTCCACACAGTCAAAGCCATTTTGAGCGGCAAATCGCATGACTTCCTGACCGGATAGCTCCGGCAAAATCGCACTGACAAATCCAAGTTGCATAGAAACACCTCCTGTAGCGTATGTAAAACTGTTTTCAAGTTACATTGTCCGTTGGGCCGTGAAACCCAAAACGTGAGAGTACTCGACCTCTGTCACGTTTTACGCATCACGTTTCCAGAGCGACTATGAGCATCTGAGCGCCCTCTCATACCCTCACCCACCTCTGCTCCTCGTGACTGCGCAGAATCGCCTCGCACAGGAGAATCTCCTGGTGTCCTTCAGCAAAGGTGGGGAAGAAGGGCGGCGCGGAAAAATCGCCCACCGCAATGTAATCATAAAAGGCTTTGAAGCACATTTTGAAGCTATCCGGGTAGCCCTCCGCGTGGCCGCCGGGATAGGCCGTGTAGCGCCGGGCGCTCTCGCCCAGCAGACCAGGGTCTTTGATCAGAAAGCCATTGGGCTGGTTGCGTTCGCCGATCCAGAGTTCGTTGGGCTTCTCGCCATCGAACCAGAGCGCCTGCTCCGCGCCGCCAATCTCGAAAGAGAGGCGATTCTTGCGCCCCGCGGTCAGTTGGGATACCCAGAGCATGCCCCGTGCGCCCCCCTTGAAACGCAGCAACACCCCGCCCAAATCTTCTGTCTCAATCGGGATCGTCTCAAGCGGGATCGTCTCGGTGGCTGCGACTTCCTGCACCTTGGCCGAAAAGGTCTCCACTTCGCCTGTGGGCCGCTGGCGGCTGGTGTGAACCGTGTGCAAATCCGCGCACAAACTTTCCACCTCCAACCCGGTGATGGATTGAACCAAGTCGAGCCAGTGGGTTCCAATATCGGCAACGGCCCGCAGCTTGCCCCCTTCGCTTGCCAACAACCGCCAGTTGTAGTCGGTGGGATAGAGCAGCCAATCCTGCACATAGCTGCCCACCACCGAGTAGATGTCGCCCAGATCGCCCCGCTGTACCCGCTCCCGCGCGTCCAGCAAAATGGGGTAGAAACGGTAGTTGTAGTTGACCCCCGCGGCCAGATTAACCGAGGCGGCCAGTTTTACCAACGCGGCGGACTCTGCGGAGTTCATCGCCAGGGGTTTCTCGCACAGGACATGCTTGCCCGCCAGCAGCGCGGCTTTGGCCGTTTCAAAGTGCCAACGGTTGGGCGTGGTGAGGTGGACAGCCTGCACCGCCGGATCGGCCAGCAGTTCGTCAAAATCAGCGTAGGCGCTGGGGATGCCCATGCGCTCGGCAAAGGCTCGCGACTTGGCCGGGGAGGACCCCATTACCCCAACCACAGGAATACCCAGGCGGCGCAGGGCTTCGATGTGGGTTGGCCCCATAAATCCAGTGCCAGTGACGGCAACACCAATATTATGCATGGTTTTCTCCTGACGTCGTTTGAGGGTGACGGGGCTTATCTGTCGAAGATAGGGAAAGTATACTACAGGAAAATTTGGATGGCGAGGGGCGCAGATACACAAACAGAATTTCAGTTGATACCAAACAGATGCACTGGTATACTTACGTTGCCCTTCTCAATCTACCCATCCCGATTCGGGGACAACAGTTCCGGCGGCTCGTCAATGGCCTCTCTCAGCGTCCGTATCCTTGGTGGATTCTCTATCGACAGCGCGGGTTCCCCGATCCTAGTGCCATCCGAACGCCAGCGATCCCTGCTCGTCTACCTGGCGCTCCATCGCAACGCGGCCCAGCCACGCCAGCAGATCGCATTTCTCTTTTGGCCGGATAGCAGCGAAGAACAGGCCCTCGCCAACCTGCGCCGGGAACTGAGCAAGCTGCGCCGGGAACATCCAAAAATTGTGCAATTGCTGCACATCGGACGCCAAACACTCGCTTGGGCGGGAGAGGGCTTTGCGGCATTGGATGTGGCCCAATTCGAGGACTGGCTGGACAGCGCCGGCAGTGCCCTAAGCCATAGCCGCCGGGACCACGAACGGAACGCGCTGCAGCAGGCTGTCGATCTCTACGCCGGCCCGCTCTTCCCAGAATCCTACGATGAATGGGTGCTGACCCAGCGGGAACGTCTGGAGCAGAGGTTTGTCCAGGCGCTGGCACGTTTGATCCTGCTGGACGAGGAAGCCCTCGCCTACGATACAGCCATTCATGCTGCCCAACGACTTCTGCGCCACGACCCCCTGCGGGAAGATACCTACCGCCAAATCATGCGCCTTTACGCCCTCAATGGCGACCGCGCCCAAGCCTTGCGCGCCTATCAGGAGTGCGCCCGCATGTTGATACGGGAACTGGACGTAGAGCCGGACATGGAGACCGAGGTTCTTTACCAGCGCTTGCTGCAGAGCGGGAAGACGCTGACGGTACAGCCGTCCCCGTCCGAGCAACCTGTCATCCGCAGCAAGTTGATAGGCCGCGACAACGAATGGCGCGCGATGCTGGCCCTCTGGCGGCAGGCGATCCGCCGTGGCCCCCACCTGCTGCTGATCAACGGTGAAGCGGGCATGGGTAAAAGCCGCCTGGCCGAAGAGCTTTTCGAATGGGTGCGGCGTCAGGGATTGGCCGCAGCCCACGGCCGCGCCTATGCAGCCGAAGGGGAGATGGCCTATGCGCCCATTATCCAATGGCTACGCGGCGAGAGCCTGCGCCCGGGCCTTTCCCGGCTGGACCCAGTTTGGCAGACCGAAGTAGCGCGCCTGCTGCCCGAACTTTTGGTCGAATACCCCGATCTACGCCACCCGGAACCATTGACTGAATCCTGGCAGCGGCGGCGGTTGATGGAAGGCTTGGCACGAGCCTGCACAATCGATGGTCAGCCCCGGCTGCTCTGGCTGGACGATCTCCAGTGGTGCGACGAAG